>JBEAPM010000391.1:0-3156 GCA_041164445.1 Cyanobacteriota bacterium | reverse complement strand
CCATCGACAATTCTTCATTGTCCACCAAGTAGCGATCGAAATCTGGGGACAGGATCTGCTCTTCCTCCACATCCTGGGGCAATACCTGATATTTAATGCTGTAGAGATCCAGAACTGCCCGCCAGCCAAAAACGTGGCGGGTATGTTCTGTCAGTTCATCAAAGCGGAAAACCGCTACCCGTTGCCCATCCTGCTCTTCTTCGGTGTAGGGTAGCCCAAACGGCTCCAGGGAAATCACCTGCTGACGATCGCTGCTGGAGGGAAGGGCAATCCGCCATTCCACCTGCTTTAAGACCATGGGATCCAGTGGGGCCAATTCTTCCACGTAGCACATTTCCACCCGGTAACCTGTACTGCGGGTATAGGATCGATGCTCGGGATGGTGACGTTGGTAAGTGAGGCGTTGCAGACGGGAGCGATCCCGCACGGCTAGACGGTAAGGATCGGCACTATTGGGTTCATCCTTAATGAAGCGTTCATCACCACTATAGAGAACCCAGAGTTCCCCCCGATCGCCGCCATCGGTTTCAAGAACGGCCATGCCCGTGGGGTTTTCAAAGGGAGTCAACAAGCTAAATAACTCTTCCCCCGTCGCCCGATCGAGGCAGAAAATAGTTTGTTCTTCGCGATCGCAAATCCAGAGCCGATCGCCATCTACCGTAATATTTTCTAAACCAACCCCAGGGGCACGGAATTGGGTAATATACTGCCCCGTTTCGGCATTGAGCACAAAAATCACATTACGACGCTCACTACTGACGTACAGGGTCTGTTGCCAAACCCCAATACCTTCCACCCGATCCGGTAAATCCGCCACAAATTGAGGTGCCCAGTCCGATAAAGAACACCGATAGATCCGATCGCCCTTGGTATACCAGAGCCACTCCCCGTCATAGCTAATGCTATTGGCATCCCGGAAGATGGCGGTATGGCTGGTGTTCAAAACCGTCGTATTGTCTGTATGGGGATCTAGCTTGACCACATAGCCATGAATGCGATCGAGACACAGAAACTGATCATTAAACTCACAGAGTCCACAGAGTTGGGTTACCCCAAGGGGATAGATCAGCTTAGGCGTATGGGAGAGTGAAGCAGAGGAATCAGTCACAATGGTTGCTTACGTTAAGGGCTGAGGGTGAACCGCAGCGGGAGTCATCAGGATAATCTATCAGGATTAGACCGTAGATTACACCGTATTTTATTAAACCGCATCTGGTCTGAGGTGTATCTAGAGATGCTGACAAAGCTCTTGATTTGGCGGAGTCTTTTAGGTCTGCTACGGTGGCAAAACCGACTGCGCTTAGGGGATGCGGTGAGTCCGCCCAAGGGGGCAGCTAAATCCTCTGGATGGGTTCCTGACCCCCCCCGATGGTCTGGGGTGGTGCCGTTGTCCCACAATTCCTATGCTTGTGTAGGTACCAGAAAAAATTTTGAATTTTTCCAGGTGCCGATACAAAGAGACCAGACTGAAGGCGGGTTCCCAGAGCGGCTCGGGGCTGCCTTCTATCCCACGTCATCAATGATGATCGATCCGAGTCCTCCCTGTCTTTCGTTAATTGCTCCGACTGACACCATAAGCTGTTCTAGTCTAGATTATGAATTTAGAATGTGTCCGTGATTTTATTCATTTACTGAGAAGTCCCTATTCCCCTGACTTTGAGTTTGAGAAAAAAGATTTCAGACAGGTTTTATGGGATCGGAAAAGCGCTCTCTTTAAGAACTTTTTTGAACCCCAAGAGTCCGGATTGACTTTTCTCGACTTGATTCAGTTTTTAAGTGCTAGTTTTGGCGAAAACGATCGCTATCTGGAAATCAATAGTTCAGGAGATTGGACAAATTTTTTAGCGGGTATTCTCCAGGATCATCCCATTGCTTCCTGTATCATTCAAACTTCTTTTGACCATGAGCTATCCTTTGAGGATGAACGAATCCTAAATTTACCCGAATTGTATCTAGACAACATTAGTTTCTTTCAAGTTGATCAGGATAGCGATGTGAGGGACATTTTAGAAATATTAAAAACTGAAGAACCAGAAATTGAAAATACGATCGTCTTGTTACCGATTGTGGAGGACTATCGTCAACATTTTTTAAATTTATTAACGATCGCTCCCTTTTTAGGGACATCAGCCTTGCTCTTAACGCCTGGGGCAAACTATCCCTGGATTCGGCAAGGGAACCAGGATTTTATCCACTTTCATCCCCAGGCTCGAACCCTTCTCGATTTAGCGCTTAAAAATCGTCATTTAGGCGATCGTCTAGCGGGGGTACAAGTGATTGGCATTGGAGAGGATTGGGTTGAGTTTTATGATAGTCACATTCATTTTAATCCTCATTTTCTAGCAGGCTTAACCGCTATCCCCTCTGGCGATCGGTCTGCCAGCTTAGCCCTGACCACCTATGGACTGCATCAGCAAACGGTTCAGCAACACTTAGGAGAAGCCATTTCTGAGCATCAACAGGGCGATCGGGATCGGGCCGCAGACCTCTATCAAAAAATTTTACAGCAGGATCTCCATCAAGATTTAGCGTGGGCAAATTTAAGTACGATCGCCTTTGAACGAGACGATCGGGATCAGGCGCTCCAGTTTAGCTATATTGCAGCCCAGATTTGCCCGGAGAATGATTTACATTGGCGGAATCTAGGCTTGTTGTATAAACGTAATCGAGATTTGCAGCAATCAATTTATTTGTTCCGAAAAGCCTTACAGATTAATAATCAATTCCCTCTCAATTACTTAAACTTAGCCAAAGCACTGGAACAAGCTAACCAATTTGCAGAAGCTGCACAGATTTTGCAAGCAGGACGAGAACAATTTCCGCTAGATTTTTTGCTCTACGTTAAACAACGGTTAGTGAAACCACTGATTTACAAGAGTTCCGATCACGTTGAACAAATTCATGGTGAGATCCTTGATCATCTCAAGCAAATTTTTCACGATATTCAAGCCGAGCCGGATTGTTTACTCAAGCTAAATCTAAATCAAATTAACGAAATTTTTGAAGCCCTCGATCTGGCTTATTTTGCTTATCAGGGACTCGATCTAGTGCCGATGAGACTGTACATTATTTTGTGTAAGCGGCAAACTAAACCAATCTTACAAGGAGACTGCTTATGCCTCGCCGCCGCATAGAGACAACCAAAGTTGATCACCT
>JBEAPM010000390.1:0-4412 GCA_041164445.1 Cyanobacteriota bacterium | reverse complement strand
AAACGATCGTCCCTTCATTCGCTCTTGGTCTGAAATATGGGATTATCTCTGGATTTTAGGCTGGGGAATTACCGGTTTACGCTTAGCCGCTTGTCCCTATTCCCCGTGCCAAAATTTAGGGCGATGGCTAGGGCTGAGCCTCGGATTAGGGGGAATTTGCTATCTTCTATTTCTGGCAGGTTTTTGGATCCCATTTGTCCCCTCATTGTTGGTGCTCACCCTCAATAGCCTGGTGGTTAAGTCTTGTTATGAGTATCAACGTAAAAATCAAGTCATTGCCGCCGCAAAGCAATTACAAATTGAAATGCTGGAAAATGCTAATACTCAACTAGAAAATCGAGTCTTAGAACGAACTCTAGAACTAGAAGTTGCTAATAAAAAGTTGGAAGAGTTAGCTAACTTAGATGGCTTAACTCATATCGCAAATCGTCGTTATTTTGATCAATATTTGACAATACAGTGGGAAGTAAAAAAAGCTCAAAAACAAGCTTTAACGATCGTCTTAATTGATATTGATTATTTTAAGAGCTATAACGACTATTATGGACACCAGGCCGGTGATGATTGTTTATATCGAGTTGCCCAAGCGATCTTCAATGCTTTGGCGATTCCTGACTCCCTCGTGGCACGATATGGCGGTGAAGAGTTTGTGATTATTTTACCGGATACCAATGAAGCAGAATCTTTAGGAATTACAGAAGCAATTCAAACTTCGATTCGATCGTTAAAAATCCCCCATGAACTGTCCGATGTCAGTGACTATATTACCCTCAGTATGGGGATAGCCTCTGCCATTCCCAGCGCTAACCTTAAGAAAGAAGACCTAGTTTATCAGGCTGACATGGCCCTTTATCAAGCCAAGCATCAAGGACGGAATCAAATTATAACCTATAGCCAGGTAGTAGCCAGGTAGTAACGGGTTCTCTGGATTCAGTGTAGCGATCGGTGTTCTGATCATTTTAGGTAACCGCTACAATGCCTGTTCTTACGCCTTTTCACTGAAAGCGAAAAAATTTAATGCGAAGAGTGCAGCGCGGAGCGCCGCACTCTTCCCCCTGAAGTTTGAAGTTGGTAGCCGTTCTGACATGGCATGGGCACTCGGGCAAAATTTTGAATTTTTCGAGGTGCCCTATACGTGGTGTGCGCGCACACCACACAACGGTTTAGTCATTACAACTGATTTAGGACTGCTGTAGACTTAACATTGAAAGCTTAAACTCTACTCCCGATTCCCTATGACCTCGATCGATCGCGCTATCGAAGCGGTGCAAAATGCAGATTCTGCCACTAAATTAGTCCAAGCCGTGCGCCAGCTTACTCTGTTAGAGGATCCTCAAGCCATTCCAACCTTAATTGAAGTCTTAGGGTTTAACAATCCTGGAGCAGCGGTGGCAGCCGTGGACGGGTTAGTGCGGCTCGGGGATGTTGCAGCGGAGGCTTTATTCCAGGATTTAGATGGCTATAACTACACCGCCCGAGCCTGGGCCCTGAGGGCTTTGGCCCAGCTAGGCGATCCCCGTGCCTTGGATTTACTCCGGGAAACGGCAGAGGGTGACTTTTCCTTGAGTGTGCGCCGGGCTGCAGCCAGGGGCTTAGGGGGTGTGAAATGGGAGAAATTGCCGGAAAACGATCGGCTCCTAGCTCAGGAAAAAGCCCTAGAAACCCTCAGTCACACCTACCAGGATCCCGAATGGGTAGTGCGTTATGCAGGGGTGGCGGGATCAGCAGCACTGGGAGCCCATGCCGTTCATCCTGATATTTTGACCAGGGTACAAACGGCATTACAAACTGTTGCGGCCACCGAGGTCGATCCCGTTGTTAAAGCTAGGGCCCTTTGGGCGATCGAAACCTTGACGATCGCTTAAAGGGGAAGAGTAGGTGCTTTCAGGAGAAAGCGGCAAATCTTTCTAAACATTGCTGGTAAAAGGCTTGATTTTGTCTGCGACATTCTGCCAAACTTTCCGGATAAACTTGACAATTCTTGAGTAAATCTTTCCAGTTTTGAAGATCACAAACAAATTTATTTTTATACCGATGTTGATAGAGTTGCTTGTTAAACAATGAAATCTTCCAACGAGCCTGTTTCCAGTGTTGAGTTGGATAGAGGACGGGGAGATGTTTGAGGGTATAAAACTTCGTGCTAAAGGGAAAAGCCAAGACCTTTCGCCCTAATAACGTGCCCCAATAGGCACCATGGTAAGAACTGGTCAGAATCGTCTCCCCTGAAGCCAAAAAGTCTATCACTTGCTCAAAATTTTGACTACTATTCTTGAGTGTCGGTAAACCAGGGATGTTAATTTGAAACTTTTTATGGGAAAACACAACCATATCATGCTTAATCTTTCGTGGGCGATCGAAAGTGGGATGCATACAGCTAACACAAGGTAACCAAGGGAGAGAATAACCAACATCTCGAATTCCCACTAGATCAAATCCTTGCAAGTAACTGAGGTAGTCAAAATTTTTTCTCACTTCCACGCTATTAAAATCATAGCTTTGTTGACCGACTCCCCAGGCAATTAATTGACTATTTTTGTTTTCTTTGACGATAGATACTAACTGCTCGAAACAGCCTCTAAAGCGTTGATAAAGTAGCCCTCCCCCGCCGATAATAATATGACTGTTGGGAATCTGGAGCGGATCAATCTCACGAATATCGACCGTTTGGGTCGTAAAGCCCGGAAACTCAAAATATTGGAGTGGGGAGGACAGGCAATCACCAATATTAGTTTGATCAAGAACATGAAAATTGAGGATAGTGTTCATAGCTGCAAAGCATACTAGGGCTTGGGGGAACGGCGATGAAAGCCTCGATACCACTGGGCTAGGCGTTGAGGAGATACCCCGGCATAATACCCCAGAATCATGAGTTGATTAATGAGGGTGGTCTGCACTAACCCTAAACGTTGCCAACGGCGATCGGAGGTGATGACCGGTGAACGGGCCAAGGCAATACGACCCTGCTGTTGTAACTGACGCATCCAGACAAAATCCTCCATAATCGGCAACAGTGGGAAGCCTCCCGTTGCTTCAAAAGCCGATCGTTTCAGAAAGAGCCCTTGATCACCATAGGGTAACTGTAACCACTTCGATCGCTGCTGCACCCCCCAGGTCACCAGTTTTAGCCCCCATCCAGCATTGGCAATGCTTAAGGGAAAAGCCCCGGCCACCACCCCTGGCTGACGAAGAACCTGCTCAATCTCTACCTCAAACTGGTCAGGCAGTTGGGTATCGGCGTGTAGAAAGAGCAGGGTATCCCCCTGGGCATGATGGGCACCAAGATTAAGTTGAGCAGCCCGCCCCCCGTCACTCTGCAAAATATGAGCCCCTGCGGCGATCGCTAAAGCCACCGTTTGATCATCACTTCCCCCATCCACCACCCAACAGTCTATCCCTGGGCTTTGGGTCTGAAGACGGTTTAGGGTGTGAGTAATGTTCTCGGCTTCATTTAAAGTGGGAATGACGATCGATAACCGCATAAAGCAAGATCAATAGCGTTTTATAGTTTTCTCAGGCTTTCCACTGAAATTGGTAGCCTTTTCTCAAAGCGTTGTATGGTGAGCTGCCACCATGAACCGGGTGGCCATTATCATAGTCATCACAGTTACCATCACTATCACTGCTGACATTCCTTTCATGCCCAAAAGTCCCCTACGCTATCCTGGTGGAAAACAAAAGGCAATTCCCCAGATTGCTCGTTATCTTCCTCAAACTTGTCAAGAATTTCGAGAACCATTTGTGGGGGGTGGGTCGGTTTTATTACATATCTTAAATCAGCAGCCTCAATTACCCTGTTGGATTAATGATTTGAATCCAGAGTTATATTACTTTTGGTTACAGGTGAAAAGCAATTTACCCACCTTAGTAGAGCACGTTTGGCAAGTCAAACGAGACAGCAAAGATGGCCGTGCCTTATTTGATCACCTTGTGGCGATAGATACCAGCACCTTAACGCCTTTAGAGCGGGCAGCCCGATTTTTTGTACTCAATCGCATTACCTTTTCCGGGACGATCGAGAGTGGGGGGTATTCTCAAGCCTCCTTTGAAAGTCGATTTACAGAGTCTGCTATTCATCGCCTAGAAAATTTAAGTCAATGCCTAGCGCAGACTCGAATCACAAATACTGACTATAGCGTTCTCTTAGCGGCTCCGGGAGAAGATGTCTTTATTTTCTTAGATCCGCCTTATCTCAGTAAAACCCACTCTAAATTGTATGGACGAAAAGGAAATTTGCACACCTGCTTTGATCATGACCGATTTGCACAATTGATGAAAAACTGCCCTCATCAGTGGTTGATTACCTATGACAACTGTGAAGCCGTTCGCCAGAATTATAGCATTGCCTATATTTATGAATGGGAAGTGCAATATGGGATGAAAAACTACACGCAAAATAGATCAGACAAAGGTAA
>JBEAPM010000389.1:0-13065 GCA_041164445.1 Cyanobacteriota bacterium | reverse complement strand
TTCTTCCCACTGCCGTAGAGCAACGCTCCAAAGTCACGATTCCTGGCGTGACCAACCCAACGGTTTTAAGTTACATGGATAACTTAAATGCCAATGATTTCAATACCCTGATTGACTTGTTTTTGCCCGACGGCGCTCTGCAACCACCTTTCCAACGTCCCATTGTTGGACAAGAAGCAATCCTGCGCTTTTTCCGGGAAGAATGCCAGAACCTCAAGTTGATGCCAGAACAAGGGGTAGAAGAATCCAAAGATGCTGATGGGTTTACTCAAATCAAGGTCACCGGAAAAGTTCAATCCCCCTGGTTTGGTAGTGCGGTGGGTATGAATATCGCCTGGCGTTTTCTGCTCAGCCCAGAGAACAAAATCTTCTTCGTAGCGATCGACCTGTTGGCTTCTCCTAAGGAATTGCTCAACTTTGCCCGCTAGAACTGACTGGGGCACACTGCCCCCTATCTCCTCAATCCCAGCAGCAGGGAGGTGAATAAACCTCCCCATCTCGTTCGGGGCCGCAAGGTTTTAGGATGAGGGTTTACTTAGAGCCGGAGGCGTGTCGTACCTGTACCACACGCCTCCGGCTTACGCTTAGGCTCTAAGAAATTTAGATTAGGAACGGTGAAACCTCTGCAGCAGAGAAAAACATGGTCAGGTTTAGGATTTTCCCTTATTTGTTTGGTTGTCTGGCTGGGGAGTCTGATGCTCCTCTTAACCTCAGATCCCGCCCTGACTAAACTCGAAATAATCATGACGATCGCGGTGCGGACTTTCCTGCAAACGGGCCTCTTTATCCTGGCCCACGATGCGATGCATCAAAGTCTGTGGCCCAGCAATGCTCGTTTCAATCACACCCTCGGAACGATCGCCCTATGGTGCTATGCCGGTTTAGATTATCAGCAGTGTTCCCGTAACCATGTTCAGCATCATCGCAGCCCTGGCAGTGGCAAAGATCCCGATTTGCAAGGCAAAAAGAAAGACATTTTCCGCTGGTATCTGAACTTCCTGGCCAATTATTTGAACCTCAAGCAAATTCTAAAAATATTATTAAATGTATCTATATTGACTATTCTGGCCACACATTTCCTCGGCATGTGGCACAGTCTCTTCAATCTCACACTCTTTTATTTTCTGCCCCTGATTTTCAGTTCGTTGCAACTCTTTATTTTCGGTACCTATTTGCCCCACCGTGAAATTTGTGGCGAACCCCCACTACCCCATCATACCCGCAGCTTAGACTATCCACAATGGCTATCTCTGCTGCTCTGTTTCCACTTTGGCTATCATTGGGAACATCATGAATATCCCCAGTTGCCCTGGTATCAACTTCCCGAAGCTCGAAAATGGAAAATCTTGCCGATACAGTCTGGAAGTTCTGCACTAATGCCTAGCAGAGAATTGTCATCTGTTTTATAATAATAAACTTAATCATCCGTTTTTCTTATCCAAGCTCTTAGAACAATCCTAAATGGGTTGTGTGGTGCGTCCTCTAGGCGCACACCACATAACGGTTTCAGCAGTCTAGTCCTTACAACTGATTTAGGACTGCTGTACAAGCTTTTGTTATACCCGTGATAGACGCATCTGGGATTTCCCTTTAGGAGATTTGTGTGCACAAGTTGGATGATTAAACTCCAATTGTTCATAACATCTTTATATATCAATAATGTCTGTAATTACTTTAGAGTGGTCTGCTCAAGAAGAGAAAATTGCGCGGCACGCCTTTGATGCTGCCTACCGCAGAGAACTCCACGGAATTTTAGAGCAGGTTAGACAAGTTGCAGCAACGATCGCTAGTCCAGATGATCTATGGCAACTTCATGATTTTCTCAGTGCTAAACGTCATGAAATGGATGGCAAATATGATTATCGATCGTCCATGCTAATTTTTGTTTTTGCCGATTTAATTAAAGGCGGATGGATGTCATTAGACGAGTTAAAAGGCATTGACGAGCAAAAACTATCGAAAATTTCAGCCTTAACCCGAATGTAAGCGTGGAAAAATTTAACGGAAGAGTGCGGCGCTCCGCGCCGCACTCTTCCGCCTTAAGTTGTTAGCCATGTAAGCTTGGCCGGGTTGATGGGGGGTTCGACAGACCGGCCCCTCTAGAGATCTAGACAACTAGAATATTCTCGTTTGCCGATTCACCTGATATACTAGAAACCTTACTCTAGAGTACCTCGATTAATGGGGGCGAGCAGCGAAGCTGCTCGCCCCCATCCCTACGACTGCGTAGCAATAGAAACCACGGTTTGGATTTTTCGAGGTGCCTTCTAAATAAATTTAACTTAAGGAGGATGGTACCGAGTGGCTCAGGTCATTGTTGGCGAAAACGAAGGAATTGAATCTGCATTGCGACGCTTTAAGCGTCAGGTGTCTAGGGCAGGCATTTTCCCGGACTATAAAAAACATCAGTATCACGAAACGCCACAGGATAAAGAAAAGCGCAAAGCGATCGCTCGTCGTCGTAGACGGCAAACGAAGACTTCCCGTGCAAAGTAAAGAAAGATGGATGAGCCGCAACCCTCGGTTAAAGTAATCGCTCATCACCAAAGTTTCTGAAAGACTGTATCGGATCCCTAAGTCCCTCAATCATCTCCGTTGATTGGGGGATTTTTAATAGGAAAAAACACTTATCCTAAAACTTCTTGCAAAGTGCTATAAAATTGAAACGATTGGAGTGAGTTGTATGAATTACAGTTTTAAGTTAGCTCCCATGTCACCCTTGATTTTCTCCCTCACGATCGCGTTGTGGTGTTTGCCTGTTGTTTTTGTCCTCTGGGCTGTTTTTACAGAAGGATCCATCCAGGTCACAGCGATCGTGACGGTGCTCTTCTTATTACTGGTTTACGGCAGTGTTTGGGTGGGTTTTCGGCCGTCTCGATTTTTGTTAACCCCGGATCAATTGATCATTCGGTTCCCAGCCCGTCAGCGATCGTTTCCGTTAACGGATTTAGGAGAAGCTCAAATCTTATCCGAGGCTACTTTTCGGCAGGAATTTGGCTGGGCCATGCGCATCGGGGCTGGCGGATTGTGGGGCGGATTTGGCTGGCTGCAAACGTCCAAAAAAGGAATGCTGGAATTTTATACCTCCCGTTCCGATGGGTTAGTCTGGATCAAACGGCAATCCGGCAATGATCTGCTTCTCACTCCCCAGGAACCAGAGCGCTTTATTCAAGCTCTACAAGACCAGCAACAGGCGCTAAGACTGAATTAAAACTGAATTAAAACTGAATTCAGCGCAACCTTAACCCGGGCTCCCGATCGCCTTACCTCGGCAAAACCATTTCCTCTTGATTGCTTAGACCTATGCCACCGACCTCTCTCGATGATTTCACTACTGCTATTCCAACTCCTCCCGAAGGATTTCGATCGGGGTTTGTGGCGCTGATTGGTCGTCCCAATGTCGGTAAATCGACGCTGATGAATACTTTAGTAGGGGAAAAGGTTGCCATTACCTCTCCCATTGCCCAAACGACTCGCAATCGTCTGAGGGGAATTCTGACCACCTCAGAGGCTCAGTATATTTTTGTCGATACTCCGGGCATTCATAAACCCCAGCATCAACTGGGGGAAGTTTTGGTGAAAAATGCCCGATCGACGATCGCTTTGGTGGATTTAGTGCTGTTTGTGGTGGATGGGAGTCAACCGGCGGGGCGGGGGGATCAGTTTATTGCGCAGTTGCTCCACCAGAGTCAAACGCCAGTAATCTTGGGATTAAATAAGGTGGATCTTCAAGATCCCCAGACCCAGGCTAACCTCTTGACCAGTTATCAAGCCCTTTTGCCCAACGCAGATCCCACCTGGCCCGTCGTTGAATTTTCCGCTCTCAGTGGTTCTGGCACCGATCGCTTATTGGAATTATTAGCAGAAGGTCTAGACCCTGGCCCCTATTACTACCCGCCAGACCTAGTGACGGATCAGCCGGAGCGCTTCATTATGGGGGAATTGATCCGGGAACAGATTCTTACCCATACCCGAGAGGAAGTGCCCCATTCCGTTGCAGTTGTCATTGATATTGTCGAGGAAACCCCCAAAATTACCCGAGTCGCAGCGACCATCTATGTGGAACGGGAGTCCCAAAAAGGAATTTTGATCGGCAAGTCGGGGCAGATGCTCAAGGGCATTGGATCTGCGGCCCGTTTGCAAATGCAAAAACTGATTGCAGGGCATATTTACTTGGAACTCTTTGTTAAAGTTCAACCCAAGTGGCGACAATCCCGCTATCAGTTAGAGCAATTAGGTTACCGTTTAGAAGAATAATTAGCAATTTGAAAAATATACAGTCCATGACTGAATAAGGCGATGCCCCAGGCAATGCTGACCACCCCCAGATTTTCCCAAGGATGGTTGAGGATCTGGAAAAACCATAGACCGGAGTTAATAGCGGAAAAGAGGGCAACATGGAAAGCAAAGGTCATCCGATCGTCTACTTTACGATATTCGGGATCGGCACGATCGGGTTTACGGGGCCAGCGGGGAGGCATAGATCTGTACAAGTAAGGTTGAGATCAGTCTATCAAAGACCCGCTCAGTACTCCAGTTGAGTATGCTAGAAGTCAGCCTTGAGACTGCGGGGTACCTCGAAAAATTCAAAATTTCGCCCAAGTCCCCACAATTGATCGGGGACTTTAGCCCCCACCACAAGCGATCGATTCCTGATCCATTCCCGACAGTGTTATGCCGAAACGTGCTCCCGATTTCCCGACTCAACTGGCGCAGGTGAATACACGCCTTAAATTGGCGGGCATGGGCTTGCAGATTGAACAACGGGGGCAGCGGTTAAATCTCAGAGGGGTGCTGCCTCCCCGTCCCGGTAGCGATCGGCTCCGCCCGTACCAACAGCGCATTCCCCTCAAGTTACCCCCAACGATCGAAGGGCTGAAGCAGGCGGAACAGGAAGCAAAAATTGTGGCGGCTCAGGTGATTCAACACACTTTTGATTGGCAACGCTATCAAATTCACCTTCAGATTCCCCGTAGCGGGTTAAGTCACTGGGAACACCAATACCAAGCCTTTGAGGAATTTTTCTTTAGTCAACCGCAGCGATCGTCGAAGACACATGGATCATCTTCCCGGCGGGCCGCGAGCCGCACGACTTGGGAAAGTGCCTACCGTCCTTACCTCCGCAAGTTGGGAAAGATCTTGCAGGAACATCCCAACCTCAGCATTGTGGAAGCCCTCTATAAGACCTTGCGGAGCTTCGACTATGAGTCTCGCAGTCGTCAACTCTGTTGCACCGCCCTCTCGGCCTTTGCTAATTTTTTGCAACTGGATTTACCCCAACCCCTCAAGGAATTAGCGGGGAGCTATCACGGGGGGAAGGTGCAAACCCGGCAGTTACCCAGTGATGAGGAGATTTTAGCTTGGAGCGATCGAATTCCTAACCCTCATTGGCGCTTTGTTTACGGGCTGATGGCTACCTATGGGCTACGCAACCATGAGGTTTTTTTCAGCGACTTTTCTGCCCTGACCCAGGGAGAGGCGGAGGCAACCCTACAGGTGTTAAGCACCACGAAAACCGGTGAGCATGAAGTGTGGCCCTTTCTGCCGGATTGGGTCGATCGCTTTGACTTAAGAACCCCTCAACTCCCCAAATTAAACCGAGATTTAAGCACCACCACCCTTCAAGCGATCGGGCAGCGCGTCACCCGACAATTCCGTCGTTATCAAATTCCCTTTTCCCCCTACGATCTCCGCCATGCCTGGGCTGTGCGTACCATTCACCTCGGTCTGCCGGACACCGTAGCCGCCAAAATGATGGGACACTCCGTCGCTATCCATACCCGCACCTATCACAAATGGATCACCCGTCGGGATCAACAACAGGCGGTGCAAACAGCCCTCTCGCGCTTGCCAGGACAACGTGATTCAGGGTAAAGGACAGCTTTGCCATGCACTGTTATCAATCCTGCGCCTATGTATAGGTTCATAGACCGGCTTTCCCCTGAAAAGGAAAAAATTGAAGGAACGAGTGCGGCACTCTTTTGCCTGAAGGGAGTCGCCCAGAGACCGATATAATACGGTTTATAACCAACCTTTATATTTATGACAGCCCCTAATTCATCAGCTTCCAGTGTTACTGCCTCCCC
Organism: Cyanobacteriota bacterium; assembly: GCA_041164445.1. Lineage (GTDB taxonomy): Bacteria > Cyanobacteriota > Cyanobacteriia > Prochlorotrichales > Prochlorotrichaceae > JBEAPM01. Next base: position 6,979 of record JBEAPM010000389.1, on the reverse strand, counting down.
TGCACCCGATATTCTGATTACAGCGGACAATGTTAACCTCACCAATTGTGCGCGGGAGCAAATCCATCTTCCTCAATCCATTCAACCCCATGGGGCTATCATTATTATTAATCCTGGAACTTTTCAAATCATTCAAGCCAGTTCCAATGTTCTGGACTTTTTGGGATATTCCTATGAAGAGACGCTACAACGATCCCTCGAAGATATTATTGGCTTAGCTGCTGCAGAGCAGATTCAGCATTGTCTAGACAAAGACTTTGCTGCCATTAATCCCATTCGTATTAAGATTAATGAACGGGAAATGAATCTCTTGATTCACGAAAATCAAGGGTTTATTTTTCTAGAGTTTGAGCCGATCGATCCTGACTATACTAATGATTTCATGACCTTTTACAACATGACCAAAAAGGTTGTGGATGAAATGCAATCTAGTAAAAATCTTCAGGAACTATCCGATACTATTGTAATTAATATTCGTCAATTAACGGGTTTCGATCGGGTGATGGTGTATCGTTTTGATGCCGACGGCTCTGGGAATATTATTGCGGAAGATAAAGAAGAATCTTTAGATAGTTTTCTCGGTTTACGCTATCCTGCTACCGATGTTCCAGAACCAGCACGACGGCTCTACAAGCTCAATTATATTCGGTTGATTCCCACGATCGATTATCAATGGGTAATGCTGCCCAATCACCCCACGAATAATCAGCCCTTTGATCTGAGCTATTGTAGTTTAAGAAGTGTTTCTCCCATTCATATTGAATACCTGAAAAACATGGGAGTTCAAGCCTCGATGTCCATTTCATTATTGCGAGAGAATGAGCTGTGGGGATTGATTGCTTGTCATCATTATCAACCCCGATATTTACCCTATGAAGTACGGATGGCCTGTGAATTTTTGGGTAAGGTCATGTCTCTTAACTTGGTTGCTAAGGCAGAACAAGAGAATTTAAACTATCAGGTTAAACTTAAGGATCGTCTATCTCAATTATTTGAACGGTTGGCTCAAGATAATGATATTGCGAATGGCTTACAAATCCATTTAGATTGCCTGCGAACGATCATAGATTCAGATGGAGTCGCACTGTGCTTAAATGGCACTATTTTAGTATCAGGACAAACACCTTCTGTTTCAGAGATTCAAGATTTAATGCGATGGTTACGAGCAGAACAAAAAGCAGAACTCCTCTTTCATAGCGATCGCTTAGGAGAAATTTATCCGACTGCTACTGCCTTTCAACGTGTGGCGAGTGGCCTCTTAATATTGTATTTGAGTCGGGTCGAAAATTCGTATATCATCTGGTTTCGTCCCGAAGTTTCTCAAACCGTATGCTGGGCTGGTAATCCCCATAAAAACATCAAGGTTGAAGAAGATGGGACTCTGACTTTATCTCCTCGACAATCTTTTGAGTTATGGAAACAAACCGTTACAGGACGATCGTTACCTTGGCTAAATTGTGAAATTCAACAGATTATGGAATTTCGTAATTTCTTGGTGGATGTCTTGTTTAAGAAATCCAATGAACTCCTAGAATTAAATTCTGAATTGCAACGCAGTAATGATGAATTAGATGCCTTTGCCTATATTGCCTCCCATGACCTGAAGGAACCGCTGCGCGGCATTTATAACTATTCTCATATTCTTTTAGAAGACTATGAGCAGGTTCTCGATGAGGATGGAAATCGTCGCCTTCAAACCCTAATGTCTCTGACAAAACGGATGGAAAAGCTGCTGGATGCCCTGCTTCATTATTCCCGCATTGGTCGTCAAGAATTAAGTTTTCAAGAAGTTGATTTAGAATCTCTTATTTTAACGGAAATTAAGCCGATTTTAGAGGCTTCTTATCAACAAAAGATCGAGATTAAAATTGAAACTGATCTACCTCCCTGTGCTGGAGATAAAACCTTAATTGAAGAGGTCTTCACGAATCTCATTGCCAATGGAATTAAATATAATAATAAGGAAAAGAAGTTGATCTTTATTGGTGTTTCGGAGAATGCTGAAGCTTCTAAAAATACGACGTATTACGTCCGGGACAATGGTATTGGTATTTCCCCTGAACATCAGAGTTCAATCTTTCGCATCTTTAAGCGACTCCATAGTCCTAAGCAATTTGGCGGAGGAACTGGAGCCGGTTTAACGATCGTGAAGAAAATTATTGAACGTCATGGTGGTAAGATATACTTAGAGTCTATCTTAGGGGAGGGGACTGTCTTTTACTTTACCTTAGCTCAGGAAACTGACGGATTAGAGGGAAAAGCTGAAAGCGGATTACAGCACTTTTGAACATTGTGCCTGACCCAGCGGATCTTCACGATCGACGAGTGAGATTAAGTCCATCGTGACTCAACCTCACCTCATGCTCATTAACAAGTGAGCACCTCGAACCAGCCAACCCTGGGTTCTTCTGGCTACGGGCTTTCCACTGAAAGCGGAAAAATTTAATGGAAGAGTGCGGCGCGGAGCGCCGCACTCTTCCGCCTTAAGTTGGTAGCCTGGCTACGCAATCGTAGAGAGAAAGGCGACACTTTCGTTGCCCGCTACCATTTACCGAGGTTTTCAAGAGCAGGAAGCAATCCTGTTCTGTTACAGTTTCCCTCATTTAGCATCTAGAAACCAAAATAATGTTGAACGAGCCATCTTCATTCCCATCGGGAGATTCCAGAAATTTACTTCTCGTAGTCGAAGACAATGAACAAGATTTTGAAATCTTTCAAAGAAGTGTAAAACGCAGTCAGATCCCCTGCGAGCTACACCGCTGTGAAACGGGAGATGAAGCCCTAGCCTATTTAAGCAACCAAGCTGAACATCAACGATCGGGAAAATCAAAAAAACCAGCCTTGATTTTGTTAGATCTTAATTTACCTGGAACTGATGGACACACGGTTCTTAAGCAGGTTAAACTAGATTCTCAATTAAGGTTGATTCCGATCGTCATTTTTAGTACCTCTTCTAATCCTAAGGATGTAGAAACCTGTTATCACAATGGCGCTAATGGCTATGTGCTTAAGCCTTTAGAGACTTCTCAGTTTCAAGAGAATGTTAAAGTACTGTTGCACTATTGGCTCCAGGTCAATCTCAATTATGAAAGCTGTTTAAGCATTGGCTTGAATCAGTAATGCACAGGTACATCCTTAATCAAGAGTAAAAATTTTATCGTATTAACTACCCTATCAACGTTCCAGTCCTTGATCGGGCCAACCAGGGCTGACCAAAAAAGCTAGTCTTCAGGATATTCTGAAGCCGAGGAAGGAGTAAGGTATGTCTGATTCCGCAACAGGTGCCATGATGGATGAGCATGATCGAACTACCCATGTTTTAATTATTGATGATTCCGAAGTCGATTTAGAAGTATATGCTCGATTTCTGAAAAAGGATCCAACTTGGTCATTTAAGGTTAGCACGACCACGGATGAAGCGGAATTTTTCGAGTTACTGCTGAATGAATCGGTGGATCTGGTGTTGATGGATTATTCCATGCCTCAGGTTGACGGTTTACAGTTAATGCAAACCATGAAATCTCGCCTAAAAGATGATTTCAATCATCTTTGCGTCGTGATGATGACGGGGCAAGGTAGTGAAAAGATTGCAGTGGAGGCGATGAAAAATGGAGCATCGGATTATATCTCTAAAAACGTTATAACCGCTGATTTTCTCCAAAAGACAATTAAAGATAGTTTACATCGTTTTTATCTCACGAAAGAGTTAACGAAAGCCAAAGATCAAATTGAACGGGATTTGATTTTCAAAATTGCCTTAAAGATCCGTCAATCTTTAGACTTGGATGCGATCGTTCAAACGGCGGTGGAGGAAATTCAGCAATATCTCCAATGCGATCGAGTTTTTATTTATCGTCTTAACCCCTCGTCAGGAGTTTTAGGGGAAGCCATCAACCCCTCCTTTCCCAAAGCCCAAGATGCCCTAACCTTGCTGTGTAACCTGACCATGAGCTTGGAGAAAGATCAGTTACAGACCCTGCAAGCCTGGGATTATTTTGAACAAAAGAATTTGTCCCCGATCTATAAACAACATTTGCAATGTCTTCGGGTTCAATCTCGCATTTCTATTCCCCTCTTTATTGCGTCTCTGCCAGACACGCCCTGGGGGCTTTTAATTGCTGACTTTTGCGATCGTTGCTATACTTGGCAGCCCTCTGAACTGAAGCTTTTAGAAGAGATAGGGCTTCAACTTGCCCTAGGTATCCAGCAAAGTTTATTACTCGAAGAATTAAAAAAACAGCGAGATTTAGCCACTCAATCCGAAAAAGCAAAAAGTGCCTTTCTGGCTAATATGAGCCATGAGATTCGGACCCCAATGACTGCAATCCTAGGGGCTGCAGACTTATTGGTTAGGCATCAGGTGGGTACGGAATCTCAATACTTGCTAGACATGATCCGATCTTCCGGAAAACATTTATTAGAACTCATTAGTAATATTTTAGACTTATCTAAACTGGAGTCTAATTTATTTCCCTTAAGCTTTGTCCAGTTCTCTTTACGAAAACTCTTAAAAGAACTGGTAGATGTTTTTCAGCCCTTATTACAGCAAAAAGGCTTAACGATCGCGATCGATCTCGCAGAAGATGTACTGGATAGATATACGGGAGATCCGGTACGTCTCAAACAAATATTTTATAACTTAATTGGTAATGCGATTAAATTTACGCCTCAAGGACAAATTTTAATTTCAATTCAAAATCTTCCTTCTCTTTATCCTTTGCCGGATCAAAAAATTCAACTGTACTGTAGTATTAGCGATCAGGGTATTGGCATTTCTCCTGAGGATCAAGGGAAACTTTTTAAACCCTTTTCCCAGGTCGAAGATTCCACGACTCGTAATTTTCAAGGTAGTGGTTTAGGGCTATCCATTTGTAAGCGGTTGGTGGAATTGATGGGAGGAAAAATTGGCGTGAATAGCTGTTTGTCAGGAGGTACCACTATTTGGTTTACGGTACAGCTTCATACTCCTGAACCCCCAAGAAACTCACTCTCCACACCCGGTTCCCAGGGATCTGCTCAGATTAGCATTCCTGATATTTCCTTAGCACATATCAACGTTTTAGTTGCGGAAGATAATGCGGTCAATCAACAACTGATTGGTTTGATGCTGAAGCGTATTGGCTGCCAATGTGATATTACAGAAAACGGCAAATTGGTGCTTGAGAAGCTCAGGACTAACTCCTACGACATCATTTTAATGGATTGCCAAATGCCAGTTCTAGACGGATACCAAACCACTCAGTTAATCCGCCAGCTAGACGATCTGAAACTTAAAAATGTGATCGTGATTGGGCTCACCGCCTATGCCTTAGAAGACGATCGGCAGCGGTGTCTTAATGCCGGTATGAATGATTACTTAGCTAAGCCCTATACGTTGGCAGGACTGCAAGGAATACTCCATAAGTGGGCCAGTGAAAGCGAAAAAATTTAACGGCATTACTCTGCCGCCTTAAGTTGGTAGCCTTTCCGCTTAAAGCGGAAAAATGAGCGAGAGAGTCACCACACCCTCTCGCCTTGCTTGGTTTAGACCACAGATGGTTTAGACCACAGAGAGGGGTTTCTCCGCATTCACCTTGCCAAATTTTTGCAAAATCCGCTCAGCCATTTGGGGAGGCGTTAAGCCTAAATCGGCCTTGGATTGTTCCGGTTTGGCATGATCCACCAAGACATCAGGAATCCCTAAGCGAAGCAGCGGCACGAGAACGTCTGCGTCTAACAGGGCTTCCGCAACGGCAGAACCAAAGCCCCCTTGCAAACAACCTTCTTCTAAGGTCACCACCTTACCCAGCCGTTCCGCTAAGGGCAGAATTAACTCTGTATCCAGGGGCTTGGCAAAACGGGCATTGACCACTGTGGCTTGAATACCATGCTCACTGAGGATTTCAGCCGTCTGTAAGGCAGGGTAAACCATGGTGCCGTAGGCCAGCAGCAACAGATCGTCACCACTGCGCAAGACTTCACCTTTACCAATGGGCAGAGCTTCCCAACCCTCTTCCATTAAGGGCACGCCCATGCCATTGCCCCGAGGATAGCGCATTGCGATCGGCCCTTCGGTATGTTCAATGCCCGTCACGAGCATCCGTTGCAGTTCCGCTTCATCCTTGGGAGCCATTAACACCATATTGGGAATGCAGCGCAGGTAAGCAATGTCATACATCCCTTGGTGGGTGGGGCCATCTGCACCAACAATGCCAGCGCGATCGAGGCAGAAGAAGACCGGCAGGTTTTGGATACAAACATCATGGATGATTTGATCGAAAGCCCGTTGCAGGAAGGTGGAGTAAATGGCAACGACGGGACGCATGCCCTCGCAGGCTAAACCCGCCGCTAAGGTTACTGCGTGCTGCTCCGCAATCCCCACATCAATGTATTGCTGCGGCAGGGCATTTTGGAGAATATTTAAGCCCGTGCCGGTTGCCATCGCAGCAGTAATGCCAATAACCCGAGGATTTTCCTCCGCCAATTTCGTTAAGGTGTTGCCAAAGACCTTGTAATAGGTTGGCGGTTTGGGGCTACCGGAGGGATGAGCCTTACCGCTGAGCAGGTCAAAGGGAGATTGAGCATGGTAGCCCACCTGATCTTTTTCGGCAATGGCGTAGCCTTTGCCTTTCACGGTTGCCACATGCACCAGTACCGGCCCTGGAATTTTGTGCGCCTCTTCAAAGGTTGAGATCAGTTCTTGCAAATTATGACCATCAACGGGGCCAACGTAGGTAAAACCTAATTCTTCAAAGACTGCCCCCACTTTGGGTACGGCCAGCCGCTTCATCCCTTCCTTAACCCGCTCCATTTCTGGGCTAAAGGTTTCGCCAAGGAACGGAATCTGCTTAAACTGCTCTTCCAGATTATCCGAAATGAATTGCATAGGAGGGCTTAACCGCAGGCGGTTTAAGTAGCGGGGAATGGCTCCCACATTGGGGGAAATGGACATTTCATTATCATTGAGCACCACCATCAAATTGGTGTGGGGCAGGTGCCC
>JBEAPM010000388.1:0-8348 GCA_041164445.1 Cyanobacteriota bacterium | reverse complement strand
TCGGATCTGTCCCCCTCTTGGGAGGGGTTAGGGGTGGGTCAGTCCCCCTCTTGGGAGGGGTTAGGGGTGGGTCAGTCCCCCTCTTGGGAGGGGTTAGGGGTGGGTCTCCTCGGCGATCGTTTCCGCATTTCCTACGTTCCCAGCACCAAAATCCTCGACCTTTGCCAACAACGACAGCAAGCCACCCCCGCTACCCTGGGCATCGTGGAAAACACTACCGGCGATCTACCCTATACCCCCCTGGAGTGCGAGTGGGTGGCCCAAACCTGGCAAGTGGCTGCCACCAACCGCCTGGAAGGGGCCGCCGCCACCCCAGACACCTACTTTCAACTGCTTGAACGGGTTCAAGCCCTCCTCTCCAGTCACCACGCCACCAGCCGCGCCGACAATCCCCTCGCTTCCTATCTGCTACTGGCCAATGGTCAACAGGTCACCCTGCGGGATCTCCTCAGTCCCCTCTGGCGTTTCCCCCAGTTGCTGGAAGTGTTTCTTTCCTGCTGCGAAACTGGCCTCAGCTTTGCCGCCTACCGCGACGAACAGGGTGCATTAAACCGGGATGCCCTAGATGAACCCCTCAGCATTGGCACAGGTTTTCTCATTGCCGGGGCCCGCAGCGTCATCAGTAGCCACTGGGCCGTCAGTGACCTGGCCACCAGCCTCTTTTCGCGGGAGTACCACCAAGCCCGTAAAGCCGGACACGATCGACTCTCCGCCCTCCACACCGCCCGCACCGTACTGCGTACCCGCACCCAACAGGAGTGGCTCAATCAACTGGAGGATGACTACGAGCAGGTTTCGGACGATCGGAAAGAAATCCGCACTCAAAAAAGGACACAAATAGCAAAAATAAGAGGGTGGCTAGAGAAAAACTTTGCCGCCACTGACATCCCTTTCCAGGATCAACGCTACTGGGGCGCGTTCCATTGCCTGGGTCTGCCCTAAATCCATCACTACGATCTCTGTAACTTACCATCACTCCTAGAAGAGAAAGAACGAGAGTATGCAAGATGGACAGCAGAGGATAACCAGGAACCACCGTTTCAATCTTCCTACTACTGGTCTGCCTTTAGCCTCCAGGGCTTGCGTTAAAAAAGGTTCTGTGCCACAACTGAAACTGGGGAATTAGCTGGGATAAAGCGATCGGTAAGGTATCTGTTTCCCTGATCATGAAGATCGACTCAGCGATCGAATTCTATTGCATCGAAGGGTGTCGTATTAATAGAAAGCGATCGCTAATCATTAACGGGTTTTTTCGTTTCATCCAGTGCAGTCTGTAACTCTATTTTGAATTGTTGAGGAGAGACCTTGTTCTAATTCAATCTTTACCAAGCTATACATAACTTAATACAACAATCCTAAATGGACTGTATGGTGTGCGCCCTCCGGGCGCACACCATACAATGGTTTCAGCAGTCTAGCCCTTACCACTGATTTAGGGCTGCTGTGAGGCACCGTAGGCTTTTGCCTGAAGTTGGTAGCCCAAAAAAATAAGGATGATGGCGGGTTTAGAACGAATTTTCACATCCTTAATCTTTTCAGTATGCTTCACAGTATCCTGTTTTATGTTTCTGACTTATAATTGTTATTGTCAATATATTTTTGAATGATGATCATGAGCTTTCATCCCGCTACGTCTAAAGTATTTCTCAATCTTCTCAGGATTTGTCCTTGGGTTTTACTATTGGAAATACTGCCCTTAAAAGCTCAGCCCATTACTGCTGATGGCACAACCCCAACAGAAATTAATCAAACTGGAAATCAGATTGATATTTCTGGCGGAACGATCGCTGGTCCCAACCAATTTCATAGTTTCGATCAGTTTGGGGTACCATCCGGAAATATTGCAAATTTTCAAGCTCCTGCTCCTGTAGAAAATGTCTTGGGACGGGTGACGGGGGGCAATCCTTCCGTCATTGATGGCACCGTAAAGGTCAGTGGTGCAGATGCGAATTTATACCTGATGAACCCTGCGGGGATGGTGTTTGGTGCAGATGCAACCTTGGATGTTCCCGGTTCGTTTAATGCCACCAGTGCCACGGGAATTGGTTTTGAAGGGGGTGGGGAGTTTAGGGCTACGGGTAGTAATGATTACAATCAGTTAGTCAACAGCCCCAATAGTTTTAATTTTGATAGCGCGACGGGAGATATTGTTAACCACGGAAATTTGGCGGTACCGGAAGGTAAAAATCTGAACTTGGTGGGGGACACGGTGGAAAATACCGGTAGCCTGTCCGCACCAGGGGGCAGTGTGAATGTGATTGCGGTGCCGGGGGATAAAAACCGGGTTCGCATTCAGCAAAATGGCATGGTATTGCAACTGGATGTGGAAACGGAGAATGGCAGCGTCAATTCCGCCCAGTTGCCCCGATATTTAACGGGCGGCGATGGTCACGCCAATACTTTACAGGTGGACGAAAATGGTCGGGTGCGCCTGACCCGCCAGCCTAAGGGTACCGCCGCGATCGTGGGAACCCCGGATCAACCGGCCCAGATTACGGGCGATCGGATTCAGGTGGTGGGGGAACAGGTCATTGTAGATCAGGCGATGCTTCAGGGGGCGACCCAGGTTCTGCTGCAATCCACCCAGGGCAATACCACGCTTTTAAATACCCAAACGATCGTTACCCCTAGTTTGCAGGACGTGGTGGGGGTAGGAAGTTTATTGCAGGTTTTGGGGCGGCAAAATGTTGAGATTCAAAATAGTCAGCTTCAGGTAAGAGGTTCTCAGGGGGTTCTGCGTGTCCAAAGCGGTCATACCCCCTCTGGAACCATGACGGGAGCCATCACGATCGTTACCCCCACGGGAGCGCCCCTAGAGCAGGTGTTGGGAAATACCACCCTGACCAATACCCAGGTGAGCATTGTGGATGCCCAGGGAACTCAAGTGGTGGGGCGGCTGGAAGTGCTAGCCAATGGCACGATCGCCTTAGTGGGGAGTTTAGTGGAAGGTCAGGACATCTTTGTGGGGGGAGACTTCCAGGGGGGCGGTAGTTTGCCCACTGCCCAAGAGGTGTTTGTGGATGAAACCTCTGTGGTCAATGCCAGCACCAGTCCCCTCGATCGCTCCCTCCTGCCCGGACTGCCCGACTCACCCCTTCCTCCCATAGCCCTAGCGGGGCGGGTCATTATTTGGGCAGACGATCGCACCAAGTTTTTAGGTCGCCTTAGAAATGCGGCGGGTTTTGCGGAAATTTCCGGGAAGAACGAACTGGATCTCGGCCCCCTGTGGTTTACGCGGATTCAGGCTAAAGACCTCTTACTCGATCCCAATGACATTACGATCGTGTCAGGGACTGCCGGAGCGATCGGTAGTAGTCCTGTCAATGTAAATATCTTAGGCGCTACGGATATTTCCAACTTTTTGAAGACCGGATCCTTAGTCATTCAGACAACCGGGGCTGGAGGCAATGGTGATATTACCGTCAATGGTGCCATCAGTTGGTCTGCGAACCAATTAACCTTATTGGCAACTCGTAATCTCCAGATTAATGCCGATCTCACCATCACAGGGACCGGTACGCTGCACGCTGCCTTTGGCCAAGGCACAACCGACGGTAGCGGCTCCTCCTACACCGTGGCCGATGGGACTAGCATTAAGATCCCATTACCGACCGGTGGTGTTACGTCTGCAATCTCCGCCTTTACCTGGCAGAAGGGATCCGCTGGCACCGTCAATCGACTGGTGTTCAACAATGGCTACTTGTCTTTTGGGACAGGGACCCATCAGCAAGGTTCTGCGGCTAATACTTCCGCTGTTAATAGCCAAGGTCTGCTCACCCAGCCCAACTACTTTGATAATACGAATGGCCGCAATGGTTACTACAAGCTGACCTATAGTACTTATCCCTTGAACTTGGAGATTGGGATCGGCACAGGGGGTAGCCGCTGGACGGGAAATAGCCAATTTGCCAATACACAATCTAGCTATTCGGTGCAGCCCGGTGGGTATTTAGAGATTTCTGGTTACCGACCGGGGGAAGGATCGGGACCGGGAGGTGGCCCCAAGGGTTCGGGCGTGATTGAGTCTGTGGTTCCGATCGCCATTGGTAGTACTGGCGCGACTATTGTTAACCATTACGCCTTGGGAGCGGGTAATTCTTTCCTGGAAGCAACAACGTCTATTCGCGCCACGAGTAGCTCCTTGCAGAATGTGGGTCTCTGGACGGGAACGCGGGATGATTGGGTTGGTACAACAGATCGCCCAACCAAGACCCTGGGTAACTTAACAGGCAGTGGATTTACACCGATCTCCACGGTGGGTAGTCCTGCCAGTGTTTTGCGAATTGATGAGGTCAGTGGTGCAACGAGTGGGGCATCGGTCTTCTTTTATTCCACCGATCCCGCCGTCAGAGGAACCCATGCTGGGTGTTGTAGTTTTACCAATGCCACAAGTGTTAATCCTGCGAATGCCACCATTCGGACCCAAGGGGACGGTTCCTATGCGTTGTATAACAACCTAGGCGACATTCCAGCGGGTAGCGAAGCGGGTTTTGATTGGTATTATGCCGCTGCTCCGGCTGCCAATATCAATTCTGTGATTCAAAATGTGGCGCAAGCTGCAGCAGGCACCAGTTATGATTTTCTGGTGTCAGGATCTTTATCCAATACGGCGAGTACGGTTTATGATGGCACTGCGGTTAGTTTAGAGTCTGTCTTTAGTCAACTGACCCTAAGCATTGATAACACCACTATTAACGTTCGAGATGGGAGTACAGTCAACTATACCTTTGAGTGGAATGGCCAGACGATCGCCTCCTTTACAGATGCAGGGAATTACAGTGAAATTCGTCCGGTTTTATCCTCCGCACTCGCTCAGTTGTATACCCTCAACCATGCTACGAGTACAGGGGGAAACCTAACGATTGATCCTAAACCCATTACCGTCACGGGATTGACTGCCAGTGACAAAGCCTATGATGGTTCTAGAGTAGCAACTTTGACAGTTGATGCTGCTTTTACCGATCAAATTATTGCCAGTGATGTTTCCGGTGTGAATGTAGCCGGAACCTTTAGTAGTAAGAATGTTGCTACCGATCAAACCGTTGCTGTATCTTTGCTTGGCGATCGAGCTTCTAACTATGCACTGACAGGTACGCTCATTGCTAACATTACCACCCTAGACTCAGCAACGTGGATTGGCCCTGCTACGGGAGGACAGTGGTTTGATCCGAATAATTGGGCATCTACCTCTAATCTGGCTGCCGTGGGCGCTCTTCCCGATGGGTCAAATGTTAATAATGTCGTGATTCCGGCAAACAGTACCGTTATTTTTGATCAAGCAACGTTCGGAGCAGTCGATCCGGTAAATCTGATCGGTTTCTCAGGTGGAAGTTTGATTTTAGATCAAGGGAGTTTGACAGTCAGCGGTTCTATGAGTGCCTATGATCTGACCTTAAACCCCAACGCTGTTTTGGCGGTGGGTGACCTGTCGGTAACAGGGATGGTAAATCTGGGTACAAGTCTTACAACGACGAATTCTTTAGCCTTCAACAACGTCACTCTGAACAGTGATATAACGTTGACCGGGGCCAATATTAATATATTGGGTGCGATCGATGGTGCTTTTGGGCTGACCTTGAATAGTGCTGGAATCACCACATTGAACGGAGCGATCGGTTCCGGTACTGCCCTAACAACCTTGACTACCGATGCACTCGGTACAACTTACTTAGGGACAAATACCACGGTGGCAAGCAATTCTATCATTTTCTATGATCCACTAGTGCTGACCACTGATACTACCCTAAATGGTGGGTCTAGTGGTGTTCAGTTTAATAATACTGTAGACGGTGATGGCGTTGCCCGAAACCTGACGGTGACTAGTGATGTAACAGGTATCGTTAGTTTTGCTAACGCAGTTGGAGCGAGTGGATTTATTAATAATCTTAGCGTTGATGCAGGTCTGATCAGTTTAATTCCTGGATCAAGCATTACAACCACTCTAGGGAATGTTAGTCTGGCTGCCGATGACTCCATCACCCTGAATTCCGGCTCCAGCATCACCACAACGGATGGAGCGATCGTCCTTAATAGCGATCGGGATGCTTCGGATGGTGGAGCAATTTATTTAGATAACGCTAACCTTACCACCACTACTGGCGAAATTGTTCTTTCTGGTGGCAATAGCGCAACCCTCAATGATTTAAAAAACACAGGTTTTGCCTGGGCTGCCGATACTACCCGCAAAAATGGTGTTAGTGTACTCAATAATTCCCAAATTATCTCAACTACTGGTGATATTACCCTGCGGGGTCGAGGTGCTGCTTTTAGTGGAAATATTTCCAATTCTAACTATGGCATTCAAGTGGCTAATAGTGAAATTACTAGTACCACTGGAACTGTTAACCTTTCAGGAATTGGAGGTACAGCCAACACGAACAATAACGATGGAATTCGTTTAGATGGGACGGCCCTGATTGATACTACCGATGGGGCGATCGTCCTGACAGGGCAAGGTGGAACGGCCAGTACTGCTTTGGGAATGCACGGCATCCGAATTGTGGATACGAGCCAAATTAGATCTCAGGGGACAGGAACCCTCTCTCTCTCTGGAACTGGAGGTAGTAGTACTCAATTTGATTTTGGCATTACCTTGACCAACTCATCCTCTTTAGCGTCAGCAGGGGGAACAGTCAGCTTGACCGGTATAGCAGGAACCGGTGCAGATTCTATCGGACTCCGTTTAGTCAGTGGAATCACCTTAACGGGGGGAGCCGATTTAGTGGCTAACGCATCCTCAACTGTTTCTGATGCGGTGCTTGCGAATGGGAGCGGGTTCTCCATAACTGCAAGTGATGGCAGTGATGTCACGATTCAGGGAACTAGCCTAGTTTTTAGTGGCGGATCTATTGCTGCAACTAACGGCAATGTGCGCCTGACTGCCGATCGTTCCATCACTTTGAACTCCGGCTCCAACATCTCCACTGCTGATGGTAACATCACCCTGGAAGCCAACCTTGCTAAAACTGCCCTAGGTAACTTTACCGGTATTAACGTGAATGCTGCTAGTGTTACAACCACCAATGGCACCATTAGCCTTACGGGCTTTGGCAATATTGAAACGGGTACGAATAGTGTTGCCCAAGGCGTTGCACTTCAGAACGGAGCACGAATTCAGTCTGGGGCAGGTAACCCTGGATTAGGAGGAGGCGATATTTCTATTTTGGGCGAGATCTCAGGGGGAAGTACGCTTGCCTATGGTTACGGTCTTGCGATCAACAACGCTCAAGTTCTCAGTGATACCGGGGCGATCGTCTTGAGCGGGATAGGAAATGGTGACTATTTAGGGATTGGGGTTGATCACATTAACGGCTCGATCATTAACAGCAATACCGGCAGTATTAGCATCACCGGTACTAGTTCCCCCGGCACCGGTAACCGCAACATCGGTCTAGTCCTGTCAGCTCCCATTACTAGCACGAGCGGAGCCATAAGCATCACCGGGATCAGCAACGGAATCGGAACCGAGAACCACGGCATTTTCTTTAATGACGTAGCGACTCTTGTTACCAGTGGCGGTGGGGCGATCACGGTAACTGGTAAGGGGGGAACCGATGCGAGTAGTAGAAGTATTGCTGTGAATCCTGCCGTAGCGGGTCGTATTGTCGGCACCACTACTGCCGACTTAACGATAGTTGGGGATACGTTTGACCTAAGCTCTCTCAGCCTCCAAGGCAGCGGTAACCTAACGATCGCGCCGTTTACTGCAAATTCTGATTTTGTCCTCTCACTGGGGGCGATTGCGGGGAACTTCAGTCAGATTAATATTGGTAATGCGAATACTGGTGCTGTGTTTGTCAACAATGGTACTATCTTCAACGCTCTAAATGTCCCAGTAACCATCACCGGATCGGCAATCAACCTGAACGGTACGATCGATGGAGCCGTTAACCTATTTTTGAATAGTCCTGGTTTAACCACCATCAACGGAGCGATCGGTTCGCTTATTCCCTTGGCAAGTCTTACTACAGATGCACCGGGAACAACACAAGTAGGGGCAAATATCACAACGATCGGCAACCTCACGATCGCCGATCCCCTAACGTTATTGAATAATGCGACCTTAACCTCCAGCAGTGGTGATATTAATTTACTCAGTGTTACGGGAACAAGCCAAGACCTCATCCTGAGCACTGCCACCGGAGGCACTACAAACCTTGCCGGGACTAGTGCAGTTAATCAACTGATTCCCAGCGACAATGGTTTTCTAAACCTATCTGGAACGTTGTCCACCAATTCAGATCTCACCATCAACCAAGCGATCGTTTTAGTGGGTGACACCACGATCGATACTGGTTTTGGAAGCCTAACGCTAAATAATTTAGTGGATGGCGGATTTAACCTAGTGC
>JBEAPM010000387.1:0-5963 GCA_041164445.1 Cyanobacteriota bacterium | reverse complement strand
CAAAGATGAGTGATGATAGCAGAAGCACTATTGAGAATACTCTCCAATTTAGATTCAGAAGATTGCAGATCTAATTCTAGTTTTTTACGATCGCTAATGTCTGTATCAACAATCGTTACATTCCAATAATTTCCGGCTTCATTCCACTGACAAAAACAATTAGCTAAAATCCAAACTATATCACCATTACTGCGGTAAAAACGATATTCTATCGTTCGGCTACAGAAGCGCTCTTGCTGTTGCAGAACAGCCTGCATCACGGGAAAAACAATATTGTCCCAGTCTTCAGGATGGATTCGGGATTGCCATAGCCCTGGGTTCGGCATAAGTTCTGCCACCGACAAGCCAAAAATCCGTTCACAATGGGGGGAAATATAGTCATATTCCAGGTGACCATCACCATAAAATCGTAGACGAATAATGCCAACGATCGCTGTATCAAGAACTTCACTGAGTTGTCTTTGAGAATCCGCTAAAGCAATTTCTAATTTTTTACGATCGCTAATATCTGCCACGGTTCCCCGATAGCCCACCATCTCGCTGCGATCGTTAAAGAGGGGGCGACCCTTTGCTTGGATATGCCGTAAATTCCCTTTGTGGGTGATAATCCGTAAATCACAATCGAAGGGCTGTTCATCTTCAATATAATCAATGATTTCCCGCTGGTATTTATCTTGATCTTCTTCATAAATTTTCTGAATGGTCAGCTCAGGGTTTTCACTCGGATACAGATCTGTTGCTTCATAAATATGGTAAAGCTCTACAGACCACTTCGTCTTTCCTGTCGCTAAATCAAAATCCCAATTTCCTACCTGCGCAATGGCTTGTGCTTCCGTTAATTCAATGGTTTTTTGCTCAACCTCTGCTTGCAAAATATTTTGATAGTTTTCCTGTAAATGCTGGGCTGCCTGTAAGGCTTTTGCCATTGTGTTAAAACTAGAGGATAATTGATCTATTTCTCGAATAGGACTACTGGATATGGTTGTTTGAAAGTCTGATTCCGCTAGGGCTTGAGTTTGCTTTTGTAATTGCACTAAGGCACGACTTAGACGACGAGCCGTCCATCCTCCAAACCCAAGGGAACTGACTAAAGCCAGTCCACAAAAAAGCAAGGTTTTGCGTCCATTGGTATAGACCTCTGTCATAAACTGCTCTTCAGCCACCACCGTGACAATCAGCCAATTTAGTCCATAGGCATCTACAAAGGGAGTCACCTTAACAAAGGGATGAGAAAGCATCGCCAGATCCTCAAGCCTAGGGCGTAGGAGGTATGCTCCTTCAATGTTGTCCAAAGACCCAAAACGATCGTTTAGAAACGTTGTTACCTGCTGAACCACGGGATCGTCACTCGCCTTTGCCGCAATCCGGGTTGCCGTTCCCTCAACAACGGGGGCACTTGGAAAATCACTAGAACTGGCGACGAGATCTCCCGATCGTTCCAGAATAAAAATAGAAACAGTATCAGACTGGCTAAGGTCTTTGAGAAAGTTGTTGATGGTATCTAGCTTTAAATCAATACCTAATACGCCTAATAATTTCCCTTGAGGATCATACACAGCCTGACTCGCAGAAATACTGATTTGGCTAGGCAGATCTCCCCAAGTGTAAATAGAACTCCAGATTGGCTGATCAGTTCCGATCGCTTCTGTATACCAAGGTCTATGGTGAGTATTGCTATTGGGGACTTTTGTAAACAACTGGTCTCTTTGACCACTTTCATTGACTTTATATGCACTAATGACCGTAGGATTTTCAGCCGAGATTTCAGAAATTTCTATGCTAGAACTTAGCCCATAACCAGCACCAATAAAACCACCATCTACACCACCAAAATTGACATAACCAAAATCAAATTGTTTGACCTGATAATAAAAATATCTGCCTAATTTTTCAAAGTCTTGTAAGTCGATCGTCCCAGATTCAATAGCTTTTAAGTTGATCTGATTAACCGCTTGGGCTTGGCTCAGATAGTGGATAAGATGAGTTTCCACATTTTCATTGACACCGATCGCTAAGCGATCGACTAATGCCTGTACTGATTTTTCGCCACTGCGATAGGAAAAATAGCCAACGAGTCCAACAATACCTAAAACTTGCAGGACAAACGGAACCGAGATCAAAAGATGGAGGGGGATTTTAAAACGAGAACGGAGCATAAGTAGCGTCGTTAGGCTTAATCGAGGTGTATCTACATAAAGCTTACAGCAATCCTAAATGGGTTGTGTGGTGTGCGCCCTCCGGGCCCACACCACACAACGGTTTCAGCAGTCTAGTCATTACAACTGATTTACGACTGCTGTATCTCTTGAGGAAACCTCGATTCCCGCGATCATTTTAGGGATTGGCTTGCCCCAGAACGGAGCAAGAGTTCCTGAGGTTTCCCTTCCTGGCCCAGACGGATGCGATAGGCGGATAGCCCCGGCTAAGGGGGTTAGGGGGGATTAATGCAGAGTGGTGAGTTTGTCCCGGATTGATGGGAATCCGATCCAGTTCCCTCAATTCAATGCCCGCTCCTCTAGCCCATTCCCAACTTAAGGCGGAAGAGTGCGGCGCTCTGCCCTTAAATTTTTTCGCTTTCAGTGAAAAGCCTCTAGCCCAAAGGATAGTCCTAGGGTAAGATGAAACCTGATATTTTTCATCGCCTCATCCCTATGCGATGGAAATCTCTTCCTCAATGGTTTGCCGTTTCTCTCCTATTCAACGGTCTGTTGGGGATGTGGGTTTATCTCGATCGTCCCGCTGCGCCCGTATTCCCCTCCCTCTCTCAGTTGGCTTGGGATCCTCAACAATCCTTGGCTTCCTGGTCTCCTGCCCAGCCAGACCTGTCTAGCAGCACTCATTCCCCGGAAACCCAGGCCGCTTTGGGTCGTCGGCATTCCCTCAGTTATGAAGGCTGGGTTGCCCTTTTGTCTCAAGAAGCCGCAGCCCTAGCGGCAAATCCCCCCCAAAAGTTATCGGTTTTAGCGGGAGATTCCATTAGTCTCTGGTTCCCAACGGATTTATTACCTCCCGATCAAACCTGGCTCAATCAAGGTATTTCTGGGGAAACAACGGAAGGGTTACTGCGCCGTATTGATGCCTTTGCCCAATTGCAACCCCAAAATATTTTTGTGATGATCGGCATTAATGATCTCTTACACGACACCTCCCCCCAGCAGGTATTTAAGGATTATAAGCGCCTTATTCAACGCCTAAAACGCCGTCATCCCCATAGTGATATTATTCTGCAATCGATTTTGCCCCATGGGGATCAAGCTTCAACCTGGGAAGGGCGCGATCGGTTATTACGGTTATCGAATAATAGTATTCACACCTTAAATAATCAGTTAAAGGCATTGGCGGCCGAAGAAGAAATTTATTATTTAGATCTATGGCCGTTATTCACGGATGCCGCAGGGAACTTGCGACCTCATTTAACCACCGATGGCTTACACTTAAATGCCAATGGCTATATGGTGTGGAGTGCGGCCCTACAGTTGTTTACGGAATGGAAAGATCAAGATTCTGACTTTAATCCCAACCTTGCCCACACCGGTCAACCCGTGCCCTTTGTCTTTCAAAATCATTTGCAATCGTCTGAATCGTTTTGATTGCTGATCGCTACGGTGAATAAGGCAAATTGCTGATCCAGTGCTGTAATCAAGGCTTGAATTTGGTCTTTCTGTTGCGTTGAATCCGCTGTTGAAGTTTGGGCTAGCTTTTCCAGTTCATCCGCCACTCTTTTCAACCGCTCTGCGCCAATCATACCGGAGGACGATCGTAAACTGTGGGCTTTTTGCTCGATGATCAACCACTCTTCATCCTCTAGTGCCTGATGGACTTTTTCCAGTTCAACGGGGGTGCCCTTGAGAAAAGCTTGACAGAATTTTTGGGCTAAATCGACTTGGCCACAAACCCGCTCCAGCAAGCCATCCCGATCGAAGACGGGAGGGACTGTCGCTTCCCCGGTGGATAAGTTCGCGTCCCCATCGCTGTTACTCATTGCCGGAGAGACATCAGAGCCTAACCAATGGTGGAGGATTTGGGCGAGGGCCTTAAGGGCGATCGGTTTCGTCACATAGTCCGTCATCCCTGCATCCAAGCAGCGTTGACGATCGCCCGCCATCGCATAGGCGGTCATGGCAATAATGGGAATGGATTGATTTGCTTCTCCCCCCTGCCCTGCACGGATTGCGCGACTGGCCATATAGCCATCCATCTCCGGCATTTGACAATCCATTAACACCAGGGAATAGGGCTGATGCTCTGATCTCAGCGATCGTCGCAGCGCCACAAGGGCCTCTTGTCCATTAAAGGCCACATCCACCTGGGTCAACCCCAACTCCTTGAGTAACCCTTTGGCCACAATTTGATTCACGGGGCTATCTTCCACTAAAAGAATTTGGACATCTTCCACCCACTGCCGCTGAGGGGACTCGGGAGTGGAGGAAAAATCAAAGGATTGAATATAGTGCTGGGTCAAAATTTTGCCCGCTTGAGTGAGGGTCTGCCCCCCATCCCTTACCATTAGCAAGGCTTTGAGCAGGGCTGAAGGACTCACGGGTTTGATCAAATAGGCACTAAAACCTAAGTTCGCAAAGTTATGGGCTTCGTGATCTCCCCCCAGGGAACTCATCATCAGCAAGGGCATTTTCTCAAAACGAGGATCGGTCTTGAAACTTTGAGACAACTGGCTCCCGTCCGTATCGGGCATTTTCATATCAAGAATGGCCATATCAAACGGCGGTTGGTCGGATTCCTTGAGTTGAGTCTGAGCTTCACAGAGGGCTAAGGCCGTGTGAGCATTGCCCGTGGTCACAGCCTTGGCTCCCCAGAGTCGTAACTGTCCTGCTAAAACGTCTCGGTTGGTGGCATTGTCATCCACCACCAAAATGGTCAGATTCTGCAAATTCCCCGTAAGCGGCAAGCGGGGCGAAGCAGTGCCGGACTCCCCAGGTTGTAAGGTCACGGTAAAGGTAAATTCACTCCCCACCCCAGCTTCACTGGTCACCGCGATCGTCCCTCCCATGAGTTCGCATAATTTCTTACAAATCGCTAGACCTAACCCTGTCCCCCCATAGTTTTGCGTGGTATGCACTTGGGTAAAGGAGGAAAATAAGGCTTCGATTTTGTTCGCTGCAATGCCAATCCCCGTATCCCGCACGATCCCTTTCAACAGGAGGGCTTCCCCTTGGCCAGTGAGGCTACACTTCACCAGAACTTCCCCCGCTTCCGTAAACTTGAGGGCATTGTTAATCAGATTGGTCAAAATCTGCCGCAGCCGTCCCGGATCGCCTTTGACCATGCCGTGGGCTACGCTAATGTCTCGCAGATCGAGCACCAGTTCTAGATTTTTTTCTAAAGCTTTGAGGGCTAGACTTTGCACACAGTCACTAATGTAGTGAATGAGATCAAATTCCACAACTTCTAAGTCTAACTTACCCGCTTCTACCTTAGAAAAATCGAGAATATCGTTAATGAGGGTAAGGAGAGATTCAGCACTGGAGAGGGCAATGCTGGTTTGCAGTTGTTGTCCCTCGTCTAAGTTGGTTTTTTGTAATAAATTGAGCATGCCAATGACTCCGTTCATGGGAGTCCGAATTTCATGGCTCATCATGGCCAAAAAGCTGGATTTGGCTTCTAAGGCTTGCTCTGCGGTGTCCTTGGCCTTGATCAGTTGTTCCTCCACGGCTTTACGGCCAGAAATATCCTGAAAAGATCCATAAAGCCGCTGACACACTCCGTTTTCTGCCTCCGCTTGGCCCGTGGTGGCCACCCAAATTTCTTTACCCGTTGCGGTAATCAATTCTGCCTCAATGTACCAAGGCACACCAAACTCGATCGCTTCTTGGATTCCCAGTCTCACTGAGTCCTGGTACTCGGGTTTGTAAAATTCAATGGCCGTTTCTACCGTGGGTTCGTAGTCCGGAGCGACCTCATGGAGAATTTTGGTCATGGGAGACCAATATAGTTTTTTAGACCCT
>JBEAPM010000386.1:0-5506 GCA_041164445.1 Cyanobacteriota bacterium | reverse complement strand
AAACCACACAACCCATTTAGGATTGCTGTACAAGTCTGCTAATTGTCGTCCCCCAGACAGATTCCCAGTCCTCGTGCGGTTCTAACCAGAGTGCCTTCCGGATTTACCGTGGCGTAGGTACTAATGGCGTATTCAATAGGTACGCTGGAGACCTGCCGTTGTTCCCAGGTGACCATCCGATCGTATTTTTCCTGGGCTACCAAATCCACTGCGGCTACCCCAAAGGCAGAGGCAATGAGACGATCGAGGGGGGAGGGGGTGCCGCCCCGCTGGGTATGTCCCAGCACCGTCACTCGCGTTTCAGCCCCGGTTTTTTCACAAATGGCATCGGCAAGGTAGTGACCAATGCCCCCCAGGCGACTTTGCCCCAGGCGATTGGTGTTGGTGATGGGTTCGCCGGTTTCGGTTTTGACGGCTTCCGCCACAATAATTAGGGAGTAGGTTTTCCCTTGATCTTGGTTTTGCCGAATTTTACGGGCGATGCTTTCCAGGGAGTAGGGAATTTCTGGGATTAAGATAATGTCTGCTCCTCCCGCGATGCCCGCACTCATGGCAATGTGCCCCGCATCTCTGCCCATCACTTCCAAAATAATGACGCGGCTATGGCTGGCGGCGGTAAAGTGGAGGCGATCGAGGGCTTCTGTGGCGATATTGACGGCGGTATCAAAGCCGATGGATCGTTCCGTTGCACCCACATCATTGTCGATCGTTTTGGGGATGCCGACGAGGTTCCATCCCCCCTGTAGGGCTAGCTTGCGTAGAATGCTTAAACTGCCATCGCCACCGATACCAATGAGGGCAGATAACCCCAGCTTATGGTAGCCCGCCACAATATCGGCAGAACGATCGATCACCTGACCATCGGCGATGGGAAAAGCAAAGGGATTTCCTTTATTTGTCGTGCCCAGAAAAGTACCGCCACTAATCAACCAGCGATCGACCTGATGACTGGTCAAAGGAATGCCTTTGGGGGGGCTACACAGCAAGCCATTGGTGGATTCTTTAATGCCAATAACTTCCCAGCCATAGGTACATTCTGCGCGATGAACCACGGCCCGAATCACCGCATTTAAACCGGCACAATCACCGCCGCTGGTTAAGACTCCGATGCGTCGTTTCTCACCCATAAACTGTTTTGCCATTCCTCCAACAAGCAATAAAAAACAGGCGACTAACTTAAGGCTCATTTGCACGAAAACCTGTAGATCACACTCTAAGAGCGATCGAGATCAGAGGAAAAAAATTACAGTTTTTCTACAGACCCCCGTTGTTATTCTGGCGGAAGACCGTTACTATACGGGCGACTTTCCCTCTCTCCTCTTTCTCAGAAAACCATGGTGAATTCAACTCGTGCGGTATCCCCTCCGGCTCTTCTGGGGCTAGATGCAGCGGCAACGGAAAAGCTCAAAGCTTTATTTGCGGAAACTGCCCCGCTGGCGGGGGCGAACTCGATTCCTGACCTCAGCAACCCGGGCCAGGGTGAGCAATCTCCTGCGACCCTCCCCTGGTACCACTGGCTATTCCGGGGCGTTCTCGGGACAGGGGCGATCGTTTTGACGATGACAACCGGGCTATTGGCAGGGGCAATTTTAGCCCAGCGTGCTCCTCAGTTCAGCCCCCTCCTGAGTCCGGGGCCGACGATCGCGGCGGCGACGGAACCCCCTGTGCTGGAGCAGGTTTTCCAGGGAATGAGGCAAGAGGGGAAGCGGCTGCCCATCTATTGGCAAAGCTGGTTCAGCAAACCTTCTACCCCCTTAAATATTGATCCGGCTGCCTTAAGTCAATGGGAGGCGGGGGCCC
This sequence comes from Cyanobacteriota bacterium, assembly GCA_041164445.1. Taxonomy (GTDB): domain Bacteria; phylum Cyanobacteriota; class Cyanobacteriia; order Prochlorotrichales; family Prochlorotrichaceae; genus JBEAPM01. The sequence continues at coordinate 3,706 of JBEAPM010000386.1, read as the reverse complement.
TAGAAGCGAAGCTCGATCGCTTGGTTAGCAGCAGTCAAAGCTTGGAAGCAGAAGTCTCTGATCTTGAAAATCAGTTAGGGATCAGCACGATCCAGAGCAAAGACCCCCTTTCGCAACGGCTGCAGAGCCTTCGTCAAGCCCTTGTGGCTCCGGCTGGCTCCCCTTCAAGTCTGCCCTTGCAAATTACCTTACCCACGGATCTCCTCTTTGCCGATGGACAAACGACGTTAAAACCGGAAGCAGCAGACCTATTGCAAAATCTGGAAAACAGCTTGCAGACAGAGATCCCCCAACGCCGCAGCCTCAACATCACGATCGCTACCCACACCGATGCGGTGGGCCATGCCAACCGTAATCTGGATCTCTCTTTTCAGCGCAGTCGTGCTCTGCAGGGCTATTTAGCTCAACACTTAAATGCAGCGGATCTGACCTGGAATGCCGTGGGTTACGGGGCCACTCATCCCGTGGCGGATAACAGTATTGCCAGCAACCGCCAGCGCAATCGCCGCGTTGAAATTACCCTCGGGTACTAGGATCGGTGGTTGGTATTCCCCCTCGCCCTTCGTTGCTGTCCTGGCAGACTGGGCCACCCGGCTTTGTGGCGGAATTGTTGGTGAAGTGGTCTTTTCTGGCCACGCCCAGGGTGGATCTCTGGTTTGTTCCCCTCGATGAGGTGAGGGCTGGGGAAGGGGTGCGCCGCTATCAACAGTGGCTCAATCCGGCAGAACGTCTCCGGAGCGATCGGTTTAAGTTTGCCTGGTTGCGTGAGCGCTTTATCATTACCCGAGGCATCCTGCGGCAATTAATTGGGTTTTACCGAGATCAGCCCCCGGATCAAGTGGACTTTAGCTATAGCGATCGGGGTAAGCCCCTGGTGGTGCCAGCCGTCGGACAAGCCCCGCTGCACTTTAACCTGAGCCACGCCCACCACTATGCCCTCTATGGTTTTAGTCCCTGTCCTCTGGGGATTGATTTAGAACTGACGGGCAAACAACGGGATGGGTTAGGCATTGCTCAGCGTTTTTTTGCTCCAGAGGAGCAGGCTGTCCTGGCCCAAGCTCCCCCCTCCAGCCAGGAGATCACGTTTCTGCGGCACTGGGTTTGTAAGGAGGCGGTTCTCAAGGCAACGGGGGAAGGCTTAGCGGGCAATCTGCACAATACGGCAATTCGCTTTAGCCCTCAGCTTCATCTCACTGCGCCCCAATCTCCAGACCTGATTCTGCAGGAGGTAACCCCCTCCCTGAAAACGATCGCTGCGGTTGCTCTGCTGTTGCCCTAAACCAGAGGCGATCGGAAAAATTTAACGGAAGGGTGCGGCGCAACCTTCCGCCTTAAGTTGGTAGCCGGCGATCGGTTTCATCTGGCGATCGAGTCTATAGGGTTACTTGCCAGACAAGATCAGCCTCTGCTCAACAAGCGTGATAAAGTGGGTCTTAAAGCATTATAAAACCAGGTTTCCGTATGAGCAGCACAGAGAAATCTCCAGAGAAATCTCCCACTCCAGAGAAGAAAACTCTTGAGAGGAAAACCAAATCAGAATTGACGATCTACCACTCTGCTTTGCCTGATCACCGTCCTATTGGTCCCAGTGCCATTGCCATCGCCTCCACCTTTGGCCGGAGTGAAATTCGTCCCATTGGCTGCAGTGCGATCGTTGTCAAGCACTCCTTTTATAGTCCTTCCCAGCGTCCTGTTACTGCGGATACCTTTGTCATTTCAAAGGTTGAAAATATAGCGGGACTCCGTCCGATTATGACCAGTAGCCTCGCCATTTCCCGCACCGACCGCAACTTTGGCCCCCGTCCCGTCGCCTCCAACCAAATTGACGATACTTCTGAGGTGATGATGGGTTACCTAGACTAACTTTTGGTAAGGGCGGGATCCCCCCGCCCCCATCCCCCAACGTCTTTAATCTAGAATAGAACTCAAAACTGAGAACTCAAAACTCAAAACTGAGAACTCAAAACTTCCCCCCTAATCCCTATCCCCTCATAACAATGGATCTGAAGGCCCTTATTCGTGATATTCCTGACTTTCCTAAGCCCGGTATCCTCTTTCGGGATCTGACAACGTTATGGAAAGATCCTGAAGGGTGGCGATCGTTAATTGACCAAATGGCTGAGGCCTGCCAAGGTCTATCTCCTCAATATATTGCAGGCATGGAGTCCCGTGGGTTTATCCTGGGGGCTGCGTTGGCTTATAAGTTAGGGGTTGGCTTTATTCCTGTGCGTAAGCCGGGTAAATTGCCCGCTGCGGTTTATGCCGCCAGCTATGACTTAGAGTACGGCAGCGATCGCTTAGAAATGCATGAGGATGCCATTGAGCCCGGCAGTAAAGTCCTGATTGTGGATGATTTGATTGCTACGGGTGGAACCGCTGCGGCAACGGCTCAGCTCATTACTCAAGCTCAGGGTGATCTGGTGGGCTTTGTTTTTGCGGTGGAGTTACTGGCCCTGAATGGTCGTCAAAAGCTCCCTGATGTGCCTGTTAAGGCTGTGATTCAGTATTAAAGTAGGCTCGCCTGACTACCAACTTAAGAGGCAAGAGTGCGCTTCCCTTCAATTTTTCGCTTTCAGTGGAAAGCTCTGCGCCTCTGAGCCAAAGTTTCTCCGTGCCCTCCTTGAAGCTTGACGAGGCTTTTCCACGCCCAATCGCTAGACCTGCTCTAGTTTAGCGTTTAAGGCATTGAGAATCACTTCTTCTGCAGGGGTGATAGTTTGGTCAGCATCAGCGATCGCTTGACAAACCGAGAGGGCCACAAGACCATAGTCAACGCTCAAGGAACCGATGAGATCCGAGAGGGGAACGGGGTTATTGAGATGGGTTTCGATCGTCGTCAGAGAAGCTTCACTCAGATTATAAGGTTCCAGTTCAGGCAAAATTTCCTCCCAGGAGCGATCGGGAAGGCTAGCCCTAACCATCTGGGCAATAATTTGATCCACTAGGATTTGCTGTTGCTGAGCTTCCTCAAGGTAGTCACTGCCAGATTCCAGAGCAGCTTGGGCTGCGGTTCCCGACAGTAGAGCTTGTCCCTGGCTTTCGTAAAAGCGACAGGCTGCATAACCGACAGCATAGAGAGCCATGGCGTTGGTGCTCGCCCCAACTACACTGCCTGCGATCGGTACACTGCGCAAGACAAACTTTAGTCCTGTCTTCAGGGCAAAGTTCGTTCCCATGGCAGCGCCAAAAATGGCTAGTACTTCTCCCTTGCGGGCCGGATCCATCACATCCAGACCATAAACCGCCGCAATTTGATACCCTAATTCCGCTTGAGACAAGACCAGACCAGCCATGTCTACACTAAATAAAGCAGTAGAAACCCCAGGAACTAAGCTACTGGCAAATCCCATACCGCCCACCAGCAATACCTTCTTTTGAATTAAGCGATGGGCAATTTCCCCCGTTGGTGCTTGTGGGTAGCGGCTTTTTAAGTCTTCAACAGTTTTCATAACGCCCTGAATATCTACCCTATTGAGGATGGGGATGAGCCACTCTAGGTTGAGAGCCTGAGTCAGCCTCTGGAGTTCGGGACTGCGGTCAATCTTATGAAGGATCTGTCCTGTAAACTGGGTTGTGTACTGCAGGGTATAGCCAACGGTTTGACCCGTGCCTCTCACCGCCGAGCCGATCGCTTCTCCAGTTCCCGTTACCGTTTCGCTCACCAATTTTTGAGTTGAGCCTATTGTTTTTCCAGCAACTTGAGTCG
>JBEAPM010000385.1:0-4087 GCA_041164445.1 Cyanobacteriota bacterium | reverse complement strand
TGGCAATTTTGCGTTTGTGGCGATTGAAGGGCCAAATCATAGACTGCCTTTACTCCAAATCATAGGGGAACCCAAGGGCTGAGGCTAAAGCACAAGGATTTAGACAGCCTGCACAGGGTTTCAATCTTAATCAAAAGCATCAGAACTGTGCAAGTGAGGAAAACGCCCACCCGCGCCCTGGGCTTTCTGGAGACGGCATCCCTTGAGGGGGTGGGAACTGCCGCTTTTGGAAATTTCCGTATTGGGACGATCGTCCCGAGGAAAACCGATCGCTTGAACCCGGTTAGCAGAAAGCCCCATAATAGAAGGAAACCGATTTTTCCCCTGCCCTCAACCCTCTATGACCGACGTTGCTGTTCCCCAAATTCGTAACTTTTCGATTATTGCCCACATTGATCATGGCAAGTCTACCCTGGCCGATCGCTTGCTCCAGGATACGGGAACCGTGGCAGAGCGGGAAATGAAGGCCCAGTTTCTCGACAGTATGGACTTGGAGCGGGAGCGGGGAATTACCATTAAGCTGCAGGCCGCCCGCATGAACTATAAAGGCAAAGATGGGCAGCAGTATGTTTTAAACCTGATTGATACGCCGGGGCACGTAGACTTTTCCTACGAGGTTTCCCGATCGCTGATTGCCTGTGAAGGGGCACTGTTGGTGGTGGATGCGTCCCAGGGGGTAGAGGCGCAAACCTTAGCAAACGTCTATCTCGCCTTAGAAAATGACCTCGAAATTATTCCGGTTCTCAACAAAATTGACCTCCCTGGGGCCGATGCAGAGCGGGTGAAGCGCGAAATTGAAGAAATTATCGGTTTAGATTGCAGCCAAGCGATCGAAGCCTCCGCCAAAATGGGGATTGGAGTCCAGGAAATTCTCGAATCTTTAATTCATCTGGTGCCACCCCCTGCCGACAATACGGACAAGCCTCTCCGGGCCTTGATTTTTGACAGCTATTACGACAGCTATCGGGGGGTTATTGTTTACTTCCGCGTCATGGACGGCCTCCTGCGCAAAGGGGACAAGGTGTTGTTGATGGCTTCTGCTAAAGTCTATGAAATTGACGAGTTAGGGGTACTTTCCCCCAACCAATGCCCAGTGGATTCCCTTCATGCTGGTGAAGTTGGCTATTTAGCCGCCTCCATCAAAGCCGTTGCCGATGCCCGAGTGGGAGATACCATTACCCTAGCGGTGGCTCCAGCCCCGGAACCTTTACCGGGGTATGTGGAAGCCAAACCAATGGTCTTTTGTGGCTTATTCCCCACCGATTCCGATCAGTATCCTGATTTGCGGGATGCCCTAGATAAACTCAAACTCAGTGATGCTGCCCTTAACTATGAGCCAGAAGTCTCCAGCGCTATGGGATTTGGCTTCCGCTGTGGCTTCCTGGGCTTACTACACATGGAAATCGTCCAGGAACGGCTGGAGCGAGAATATGATCTCGATCTGATTACCACCGCCCCCTCTGTGGTCTATAAAGTGGTCTTGCTGGATGGGGAGGAACTGATGATTGATAACCCCAGTAAAATGCCGCCGCCTCAAGAACGGGATCATATTGAAGAACCCTATGTTCAGGTGGATATTATTGCGCCGGAGAACTATGTGGGGGCCTTGATGGAACTCTGCCAGACCCGCCGGGGTACCTTCAAAGATATGAAGTATTTGACGGAGGAACGCACCACCTTGATTTATGAAATTCCCTTGGCGGAAGTGGTGACGGACTTCTTCGATCAAATGAAATCTCGGACGAAGGGCTACGCCAGCATGGAATACCATTTTATTGGCTATCGCACCAATGATTTAGTGCGCATGGATATTTTGATTAATGGCGATCGGGTGGATCCCCTGGCGAATATTGTTCACCGAGATAAAGCCTATTACGTGGGCAAAGCCCTAGTGGAAAAACTCAAAGAACTGATTCCCCGCCATCAATTTAAGATTCCCCTCCAGGCAGCGATCGGTTCTCGGGTGATTGCCAGCGAAAATATTCCTGCCCTGCGCAAGGATGTTTTAGCCAAGTGTTATGGCGGAGACATTAGCCGGAAGAAAAAGCTCCTGCAAAAGCAGGCGAAAGGGAAAAAACGCATGAAAGCGATCGGTACGGTAGATGTGCCTCAGGATGCCTTTATGGCGGTGCTGAAACTGGATAAATAAGATCCAAACCTGAGCACACAAAAAAGCGGTAACGAAGATTGCTCTCCCTACCGCTTTTTGAAAAGTCTCTATTCTGCTAGCCGCAGGACGGCTCAACGATTCCTAACCCGCTAGCCCTTGGCTAGACATCCGCATAATATCGCGGGTGCTGAAACCAATATTCCCTAAAGCTTCACCGTACTGAATCATGAAATCCTCCAGGAGGGCTTCTTTTTCCATGCCTAACACTGAAGCATCATCGGCTACTTCGTTGAGCATCCGCCAGACGATCGGTAAATTCTCACGGTTAGCAGTTTCTAGCTCTGCTTTGGAAGTTTCAAAGTTGGCATTGAGCCATTGTTCACCAAAGTTTAGGTGCAGGTATTCATCCTGAACTACACCCTCAGTGATTTTACGAGCAAAGGGATCCGCTACGGGCAGGTAAATGTTGTAGGCGGCGATCGCAAAGCACTCAATAATCAAGGATTGAATGAGCAGACAGGTTACTATATTGCCTTCTGCGGCTGCCCGATTAAAGTTATTGTGAAGGTCTGCAAAAAAAGTCTGAGCAAACTGCATGTCTGGGGTAACGCTGAGATTGCGCCCACAGGACTGAAAGCCTCCCTTGTGGCGACGTTCCATTTTTGCCAGTTTGACCAATTCTGCTTCGCTATCAGGCAGCAACTTGGTTAACGCCATGTAGTTATCATGGGCTTCTTGCTCCCCTTCAATGACGATCGCGTTGATCCGGCTATAGGCATCTTTGTAAGTCGCACTTTGATAGTCCAGTTCAAGGCTTGCCTGAAGCTGCTGCATAAAACGTCTTCCTCAACTTATCTTAAATTTGCTGTACAAATACGGTAGTTCTTCGTGGTCATGAGAACCGAGATTCGGCACTGAAAACCAGTACAGAACCACTACTCTGACTTTGAGACAACGATTAGGTTGTTTAATCCTATGCATTAACAATGATGATGTATTGTTGCAACGGATTTACCAATCTAAACATAAGTCAAATTACCCTCTATACTCTAGCGGTTTTCTTATAGATTTGTAATCTTTTTCCTAGATCCAGGTCTATTTATACAGCAGTCCTAAATCACTTGTAAGGACTAGACTGCTGAAACCGTTGTGTGGTGTGCGCGCACACCACACCCATTTAGGATTGGTGTATAGGGGCTAGCCACTTAAGGCGGAAGAGTGCGGGGCGGATCGCCGCGCTCTTTCCTTAAATTTTTTCGCTTTCAGTGGAAAGCCTATGTACGGGACAAACCGGATTAAGGGAAATAGGGATGGTGGTGGGTGGCGTAGCCGCCCGCAACCCTTAATTGAGGTGACTCCGTTTTTCAATGACCAGGGTAGAGGATTCCCAGGCACCACTGGCATCATAGCGACGTATTAAGCGATGCCGCAGATTCTCTTCCACCAACCACCCCACTTCCAGGAAAAAGGGTTGCCGGAGTTCTAAGCGATCTAAGGTTAAGCAAGAAGCTCCGTCCGGTAACAACAAAACTTTGCGAGGGGTTGTCTCCGTAAAGTGAATAGTGTTGCCCTCGATCGTCCCGGTGGATCTGAGGGTTTGATCTCCTAGGGTGAGGCGCTGTTGGAGGCAATTTCCCTCCTGGGCGATCGTTAATTCGGTAGGGGTGACGATCGCTTCAGACCATTGGGGGGTAACGGTGTAGGCTTCCCCTTGCCAGGTGCCAAGCAATTGTTGGATCGTCAGCGGTGGGCGTTCTTTGGCCGCTGTCCCTTTGCGAAATTCCCGGATCAGGGTCAGAGAGTCTAAGGTCAAATCCTTGTTGTAAAGCTGTACCAGGCGCATCCGCCGATCTCCGGCAATGTGTCCAAACTCCGCCCCAAATTCCGTAAAAGGAGCCAACTGCCACGGGCCTTTAGAAAACGTGCCGTCATTAAAAAAGACAATTTGCCGCCCTAGGGAGCGATAGTCCTGGCTGT
>JBEAPM010000384.1:0-25673 GCA_041164445.1 Cyanobacteriota bacterium | reverse complement strand
GCCGGGCAGAACAGGAATGGAAGGACGCTCTCTGGAGCCGTTACCAGATCCGCTTCGATCGCTTGATTTCTCTGAACAATATGCCCATTTCTCGGTTTTTAGAATGGCTAGAAGAATCCGGGAACTTAGCGGGCTATCTGGAACGCTTAGTCAATGCCTTTAACCCTGGCACAATCGAGGGCTTGATGTGCCGCCATACCCTTTCTGTGAGTTGGGATGGCTGCATTTACGATTGTGATTTTAACCAGATGCTAGACCTCAAGGCGCAATATCCCAGCGGGGAACCGTTGCACATCCGGGACTTTCGCTTAGATCCGGCGTTACAGCGCAAGATTCTGACCTCTCGCCATTGCTTTGGCTGTACGGCCGGTGCCGGAAGCTCCTGTGGTGGAGCCATTCAACCCCCTAGCCAGCCCTAAGGCGAGCATTTCTGACGGGTCAGGTTCTTGGGTAGGGGTACTCCTTTCGCTTCATAAACCTTAATCAAGTTTTATGTATAGCATTGAGTTAAATCTGAGTGGATTTACGGTACTTTACAAAAATGATACAAAATATCGTTTTCTAAGCGGTTATTGTGAAGTTTCTGTGTTTTTTTCAGTGATCTGCCGGATGACGATCGTATTCCTACTTAGAATAGAGATCATGAAGATGCTGTGAAGCAAATCCTATCCATGACTACGAAACAGTGCTGCATCGCCTTAAGTCCGAAGTATAAAGGCGCTCTTATTTTAGTTCGCCAGTCCAGTATTGAGTTGCTGGGGCCAGGCTCTGCTGTCTTATGGATCGATCAGGGTTCTAAGGGTGGAAGTTCTGTGTGTTGGAGTTGTGAGGATTGCGGCAAAGCAGATCTGAGTCTGGAAAAGATTTTGGTTTTAGGGGATGTCAAGCTGGAAATATTAGATACCCTGCCTCAACAAAAACAAGCCGTCTGGCGCAGAGTGACCTGGCTCAATTGGCTGAATCGTCTCCAGGAAATTTCCTGCTCCGTGGATCGGATTGAGTCTCTGATCCAGGCTACCAACGTAAGGCGGAATAAAATGGACTTGTAGATCGGCTGAAACCTTTGTAGGCTGGGATCCCCTCTGTGTAGGATTTTCGCCTTAAGTTGATACCCCTGATCCAGCATCTGAATATTTTCTTTGGTCGAGAAGTCTGTCAGTCATTACCTAGTGATTTATTGTCCGCATTGCTGGGGTGCGAAGAAATTGAACTCCTCTGGGTGCGCGATCGTTACTTTCAGGATTGGAGTTGGGAGACCTGCCCCCCAGCTTCTAAGCTCTCCTGGCTGCAACTCACCCCCCAAGGATGGCATGGAATTTTGATGCAAACTTTAGAATATAAGCGCCAAATGGGAAAGATCCCCAGCCATTGCACCCAGATGGCTCCGGCCCCAGAACTGGCCTGGAATCTGCTCAGAGGTGTTGCCCCTTAACCCACCCCGCAGCCCTTCACCTAGGCTGGCAATGTCCTAGCTGTGGGGTTAGCCACGACAGGGACATAAATGCCAGCAGAAACATTTTGGCCGCTGGACTAGCGGTGCCAGTCTGCGGAGCGACCTTAAGACCTGAGCAGAGCAAATCTGTGAAGGCTGGTGCTATGAAGCAGAAACCTAGATCGTGAGGTCTGGGAATCTCCCGGCTTTAGCCGGGTTGGAGGATGTCAAACTGTCCTGGATCTTTAAGAAAATGTTATGCCCTCTTCCCCCCGTCAGAATCAGTTGGAGCGTTTAGTCAACAAATTAGGCATTGCTCCCAGCGCTAAAATCAAGTGGGATGTTATGGATCGGGCGCTTTGTCATCCTTCTGCCCATGCTGTTCAACACTATGAACACCTGGAATTTCTGGGGGATGGGGTCATTCGTTTAGCGGCGGCTCAGTTTTTGACAGAAACTTATCCTGATTTACCTGTGGGGGATCTGGCCGCAGTCCGATCGGTCCTGGTCAGCGATCGAACTTTAGCGGATATTGCCGCAACCTATAATCTCGATCGCTATATTCTCACGGCAGACATCGGCAAACGAGATGAACTTGGGGTTTCTCGACGGCTAGCCGAAGCCTTAGAAGCCTTACTCGGAGCCCTTTATCTGAGTACTCAAGATTTAAGCTTAATTCGATCCTGGCTGGATTACCATTTTCAGGAGCTAGCCCAGGGGGTTTTAGCCGATCCCGCCCGTAAAAATTACAAGGCAGCCTTACAGGAATGGACCCAGGCCCAAGCCCAATCTCTACCGGATTATCGGGTTAAAGAAATTAATACCCAACCTGACGCTGACGATCGCTTTGAGGCAGAAGTTTGGCTTGAAAATCATTTACTGGGGAAAGGCTGGGGACGATCGATTAAACTAGCAGAGCAAAATGCTGCCCAAAAAGCATTTTTGCAACTTCCCCCGCAGCGCTAAACTGTCAATCTCTCATTAATTTTTCCTGCGTGACGCTTCACCTTCGTCAGAACATTCGCTAAGATCCCACCTATAGCAATTCCTTTGGGAACTACCATGACCAACGCTGCAAACCGACCCTCAGTCCCTCCGATGCCCCCCCGTCCAACGCCTCCACCCTCCTTGGATGAAACGGCACCTATCGCACCCCCCCCACCCCGTTCAGGGAAGCCCGAGCCTCCTCGCCCCGGTGCCGGTATGAGTGCCCCACCTGCGCCGCCACGCCCAGGCATGGTTCCTCCCTCTCGTCCGCCCATTCCAGGCAGTCTGGCTGCACCGCCACCCACCATGCTGAGACCCCCGGGCAGTCCCCCCAGTATTCCCTCTTCACCACCAGGCATGGTGGCCCCGCCCAGTATCCCTACCATGCCCACGATTCCCGCTAGCCCTGGGCGACTCCCTTCCCCCGCTCCTCGGGGCATGGCACCGGAAGGCCCGTCTCCCGGACAACCAACCCTGTTCGAGGTGGTCAAACGGGCTTATGATGGCGGCATTTCAGATATTCACGCGGGTGTGGGTGAACCGCCTCGGTACCGCGATCGGGGGGAAATTGCGGAAACAGACTATCCTGAAACCGATTTGCCCACCTTTATGTCTTGGCTCAAGGAAATTATGAGCGACGAAGAAATTCGTCGTTTCCAAGACACTTTGGATTTTGATGGAGCAACCCAGTATGAATTTGCGCGGGCTCGGATTAATGTCTTTGATGCCTTGAAGGGGCCTTCCCTGGTTATCCGTCTCATTCCCTTAAAAATTCTGACCTTAGAACAACTGAAATGTCCTCCTGTCTTTAAGGACTTATGCCATTACCATAAAGGCTTGATTCTAGTCACCGGACCAACGGGGTCAGGGAAATCCACCACTATGGCGGCCATGATTGACTATATCAATCGTGAAATGCCCAAACATATTATTACGATCAAAGATCCCATTGAATTTGTCCATCAGAGTAAAAAATCCCTGATCAAGCACCGAGAAGTTGGGATGCATACCCTTAAATTTGAAAATGCCCTGAAAGCATCTCTTCGGGAGGATCCTGATCTCATTCTTGTGGGGGAAATTCGAGATCAAGAAACCATTAAAACAGCCCTAAAAGCAGCCCAAACCGGTCACTTAGTAATGGGAACCTTGCACACTAATAGTGCGGTGAAAACCATTGAACGGATTTTGAATATGTTTAGCCCAGCAGAACAAGATCCCATCCGGATTGCGGTGGCAGAATCCTTGATTGGTATCGTTGCTCAAGGGCTCTGTCGGACAACGGATGGAAAACGGGCCGCCTTCCATGAAATTATGCTCAATACCGATGCAATCAAAGATTACATTCGGCGTAATGAGGTGGAAGAAATTGAAGCCATTATTCCCCGATGTACCTTTGATGGAATGGCCACGATGAACCAATCTCTCTATCGACTTTATGAAGAGGGACGGATTACGGAGGAAACCGCTCTGGAATGTTCTCCAAAACCCAATGAGATGGCGCAAATGTTACGGGGTCGCGTCTAATTGAGAGTCGTAACCTGGTGAAGATTCAGTCCTCACTTCGGTTACGGGTGGCGGGCGGCTACACTGCCCACCACAACCCTATTTTTGTCTGGGGGGTGCCCTTTAGGGATTAAAAACTACTTTGGGCTGTAAGAGTGGGTTGTCTTCAGGGACAACCAGTACCCCGAGACCGAGACATTGCTCCTGTCCATTGACCACCAAGACGGCTTCACCCACGCTCAACACTTCAGTGGCCAGGGTAGCAGTTTCTAAGCGCTGTCCCTGGTACCAACGCTGAAGGTCTTGGCTTTGGTCTAATCGTACCGTTGATAAATGGGACAAGACGGTGGTGGGAGAGAGGAGAGTCAACAGTCCTGGTTCGAGATCAGTCTGAATTTGCTCGATCGTGATGCTGTCCTCCAGTTGAAAACCACTACTCTGGGTGCGGATCAGGGCTGCTAGGGTCGCCCCGGTGCCTAACCGATCGCCTAAATCCCGGGCTAGCGATCGGATATAGGTTCCCGCACCGCACTCAACTGCCAGATCTAATTCCGGGTAAGGTGTGTTTCTCCAGTGCAATACCTTGAGGGAGGAGATCTGAACCCACCGCTCTGGAACCTGAACCACTTCCCCCGCCCTCGCCAGATCATACAGCCGTTTGCCTTGTACCTGAATAGCACTATACCGAGGAGGGGTTTGGCAAATCCGGCCTAAGAATTGGGGTAAAAGGGATTCGATCGTTTCCAGCGATAGTCCTTCAACATCCGCTGTTTCTAGTACCTCTCCCTCTAAATCATCCGTTGTAGTTTTGAGGCCAAAACGAATAGTGGCTTGATATGCCTTGCCCTCTGCTAAATAAGCTAAGAGACGGGTTGCCTGTCCTACGGCGATGGGTAAAACCCCAGAAGCCGCTGGATCCAAGGTACCACCATGACCCACCCGTTTAGTTCGCAAAGCCCGGCGCACCTGGGCAACACAATCATGGGAAGTACATCCCGTAGGCTTATAAAAATTCAAAAATCCCAACATAGCTATCAATTTAAGGGCGACCCACTTAAGGCACAAGTGTGCGGCGCTCCGCGCCGCACTCTTCCATTAAATTTTCCCACTTTCAGTGGCAAGCCAATTTAAGACGAGTGCCCAGATGCTATAAGTTCGCCAAGATACGATCGACGTGGGGTAAGCGGGGAATATCTTGTGCTCGATCCCACCATAAAAAGCTACTCAGTTCTCTGGAGGCGATCACGGGCTCATCATCCGTTTCAATTAAGCTCACCTGATGCAGATTAACGGTTCCAGTATAATCACACCGAAACAGTCGCTCAGCTTTCTGGGCATTCATGCTCAGTTCTTCATACAGTTCCCTAATCGCTGTGGCCAAAACCGGTTCATTTTTGTCCTTACCTCCTCCCGGCAGCGAAAACCTAGATTTTCCCCGATCCTGCACTAAGAGGATTTGGGTTTCTCGAATCACAATTGCGGTGCCTCTGATGCGCATAACTGTCGTGCCCTAAAAATTAAGTATACTCAGGTATATTCAGTCTCTATAGGGCACCTCGATTCCACACAATGGTTTGAGATTTTGAACTGCTATAGGGCTTTCCACTGAAAGCGAAAAAATTTAAGGGAAGAGTGAGACGCTCCGGGCCATACTCTTCCGCCTTAAGTTGATAGTCTGCTATAGAACAAAACCTTGAATTTTTCGAAGTACCCTAGCGGATGAGAGGGATGAGATCGCTATTGCTCCAAGAATAAGTTGAGGTCTTCCATAATTTGGTTTAAGGTCGCTTCCGTTGTCACCCGAATCCGATCGTCTCGAATCGTAATCAGTAGCTTTGCTGCAAAAGGAGTCGGCCAGATATTAGGATTACAAAAAATTTCTAAAAAAATATCTCCCACCTGACGATATTCCAATGTCGGTTGAGGATCAGGTTTGCTGGGCGTATTCCCTTCTGGTGTATTGGCACTGGCAGCGATCGTTTTTAAGCTGCTCCACAGGGTTTTCAACTCCAACTGAATGGCTTGGGCCGTTTCAGGACTACAGGGAAAAGAGACGGAACCATCCGCAAGATTTAAAGTTAAAGTATCAGTCATTATTCAGGTCTACAAACGATCGCAAAACTAAGAGGACGAAGAGGCTAGCGGCCCCCCGTCCCCGTAATGGTTAAGGATTGTGGTTGAAGGTTTTTGAGTAGCAAAAATCGGCTACCAACTTAAGGCGGAAGAGTGCGGCGCTCCGCGCCGCACTCTTCCGTTAAATTTTTTCGCTTTCAGTGGAAAACCCAAAAATCGATTTGGGTTAAAGATTGAAGTAGGTTGAACCGATGATCCAAGGTGTTAAGCCCTTTCGGAACCCGGATCCCCTTCAAAAGGCTGAACCCCAATTTCAGGATACTCATCTGCTGGTCTAAAAATAGCCATAAAGGCTTCAGCAATGTAACGCAGGATTGCAGAAAGACGAGTCATCATATCCATAACAGGACTCCTTTGGCTAAACCAATAAACGGCTAGAACATCAAAAGCTTTAAGGATTAAGGGTTAAATCAATGACATTTAATCCATACCTTTAGGGTATGCGACTTTTCTCAACAGGAACATATCTAGCCATTATTCTTTACGCCTCTTTGCATTAGTTCATAATTCCTGTGGCGATCGCTTCAATTTCCGTTACAAGAGTCTGTGCAATGCCTACGGTTCGATCTAATGGGTAGGACTCCAGCAGCAAGAGGTAACCCTGAGACTTTGCATTCCTCAGCCGCTATGTCCAGGTTAGACTGCCAGGTTAGCGAAGGGATCGAGCGTGCTGAGCCGGGTAAACGGGCTTAAGACCCCTAAAAATTGTTGTCCGTAACTGCGGTAGATCACCCGAGTATCTAAAATAGTCAGAATCCCTTGCTGGGGATAGGCTCTCACCGGCGCGATCGCCCTTTGGAAGTCTCGGAGTGCCTGGGGAAGCAAAAAGTTTTGGAACCAATCCTGGCGATGATGTTTATGGTAATTGACCCTAGCGGCCACCAGCGGATGTTCTACCGAAGGAAACGGTAAAGTCGTCATAATCATCAGGGCGGGCGGGGCAATTTTCTGGTGGTGTGCGAGCCAAAAGCTCCAACTGGTCACTAAAACTCCTTGGGGAAGATCGGGCTCTCGATCGACCTGGACCCGTGAGCCAAATTCAGACACGAGGGCTGCACTCACCTGATGTTTCAGGGGCGTATCTTGAATCAAAATGACCGTTAAGTCCGGTCGAGATGCACCAAACGCCAAGACGCGCCGAATTTCACTGAGGGCGGCGTTTTGATAATGGGGTGTATTGGGCAAGGGTAAGCGTTCCGGAAGATACAGGGCGAAGCCATCTCGCTGAGGGTGGGCGGAAAACTGCACCTGGGTCATGTCTTCTAACCCCAAGCGGTGGCTAAACTCAAGGGTTGTACCCGCAGAAGTGGGTAGTTTTGCCTCGGTGGTTTCTCGAAAGAGCACCATGGGGGCCTGTTGCCACAACTGGTGAAGCAGAGGCAGGAGATTGAGATAGGTGCGGTGAAGGCTAAAGGTTCCCGATCGACGATCGAGATCGATCCAAAAGGCAAAATTCACTTCCTCCAAAGGGGGGAAGGGCATCAACGTCGCCCAGGGCTCTGGTAACTGAGGTTGCCACCCTTGAAGCTCTAACTCCACAAGCAGGGTATTTAACTGTTCAATTTCACCAGCAGAAAGCAGATAGGCATCATAGGGATTAGGGGGATGCTGAAAGAAACAGTGGGTGAGATAAATGAGGGTGTCTTGAATGGCTTGAGCCTGTTGCGGATAGCAAAGCTTCAACTGAGCCCAATGTGTAGGTAACACCGTTACCGTTTGCTGAGCCAAGAGCCAGTCTTCGATGTCATCAACGGCTTCGATCAGGGTTGGAACGGTCGTTAGGGCAGAGGACTGTGCGCTAGATCCTGGTCTGACTTGAGACCCTTGAAATTGATGCTGTAACCAGCGATCGGGGGACATTAAGACGATCCCTTGAAAGTTCTGTAGCCCTGCCCCCAGATCACCTTCACGACAGACCGGCTTATGGGTTTTCAGCCATTGTTGTAACCCTGGAATCACTTGATATAAGAGTTGATCCAGGGTGGGATCCTGGGCTACCACCACTGCCGTACCCGGCCAGAGCAAAACAGCCATTAAATAGCTTAAGCGATAGCCCTGAGCTTCAATTTCAGGAAAATATCCCGAGGTTCCCACTTGGATTAAGGCACTCCGCCCCAAGCGCAACGCTCTGGCCACCAATCGCGCGAGGGTGAGATGATGGGGCCAACATTCTCCCGGTTGGGTACTCAGGCCCTTCGATCGGAGATAGGCTCGAAGTTGAGCATGAACCTGAGCTTCAATCACAGTAATAGTCCACCCAATTTCCCAATTTTATAGTGCAACCAATTTTATAGTGCAACCAATCCATAGCCTATCAACGGAAGACGGTAGAGTGCAGCACTCTACATCGCTCTCGATCGTTAATCTTGTTTCCCCTGCAGCCCCGAGCCACCACAACCCTCCAGCCAACTACTCAACGACCTACGCTCTAGGGCGCGACCCGATGCACGGCTTGGAAAATACAGATCACCAGACCGATCCTTATCATCCAGAGGCACAATCGATATCAGAGCAGCGGCATCACTGATAGATACTCCGTCTGAGATCGAAGCCTCCTTACTCCAGGGACTGTACCGCCTGTTGTAAATCAATCATGCCTTGGGATTGTTGTTGAGCCAGTCCTTGTAAATAGCCCATTTGCTGGGTAACCCCTTGTAAACGCTCCTCTAAGTTATTGAGGGTTTCCTGGGTCGGCTGTAAGAGTTCTTGGTAAGAGCGAACTTGGCTCCAGCGCTCCGCAACCGCTGAAGCTTGATTCCGCACCTCAAGTTCAAGCTGTCTTAAGTCCTGATGTTCCTGTTGAAGCTGTTGCTCTTGGGCCGCTAAGTTAGCCTGAACTTGCTCTAGGTTGGTTTGTTCTTCATTAACTCGATTTTGTAACTGCACTAGAGATTCCGTGAGCTGCAGCTTTTGCTGATCAAGCTGTTGGAGCAGAGGGGCCACATCAATATCAGAATCGGGAGTGACTTCCACCCCTTTGCGTCGATTGAGCACCGAGTGATGTGCCTTTAAGATGGCCTTGTCTTGACGGAGGCGACTGCGCTGAGGACTGACGGACTCATCAATCAAGTTATATTGCGATTGCAGATCGCTAATTTCATTTTCCATATTGAGCCGATCGAACTCGCTGGCAATGGCCATTTGCTCACGCTTTTCTTCAATATCCTGGGAAATAAGGGCTAGCTCTTCCTCCTGATCCCCCACAAAGGTGCGATCCCGATCGTAGGTTTTTTGAAGATCCTGAACTCGTTTTTCCAAGTCCGCCAGGGGCATTTCTTCGAGGGCTGTAAAATCAATTTGATTGGCTGCCTCCGGATCGAGTCCTCCAATTACGAGGTTAATCTGTTGCTGCAAAACGCTTTGGGCATCAATTTGAGCTTGGAGCAGATGAATTTGATCTTGATAGGCGTTAAGGACCTGCTGGCGGCTTTGCACATGAATGTAAGCCTCGTTAAAACTCCCTTGCACCTGAAGATACTGCTGCCAGCGATCGTCTAGGGAACCCACCAAATGATTTAGCCCATCCTGAAGTTGTTGAGCTTGATTTTGATAGACATCAAACTGCTGCAGGTGTTGAGCAACGATCGCTTTTTGGTAATTCAGTGCTTCAAAGGCATAGCTTACCTGTTCCTGCAGGCCCTCCACGAGAACGGGGGAGTCTGTGAGCCGGGTCAATATGTCTCGAATTTGAGCAATGCGTTGCGGATCGACGGAGCCGGTTCCTTTGCCTTCGCGCTTACGGGATTCTAAGGTCTCCATCTCCCGTCTTAGGCTTTCCCAAGACTTCTTCAACTCTTCATCCCGCTGGTTTAATTCCGATCGTAAATGCTCCGCTTCGCCCTGTAACCTCAAAAATTCTTCTTTTTGCTGCTCCATCTGGTGCAATTCGTCTTCCAACTGACTCATCTGATCCCGCCGGGACTCCATTTCCATTTCTCGACGGTTCAGTTCTTGGCTTTGGTAGGTCAAGGATTGCTTCCATTGCTCAATCTCATCTTCCTGATCCTTTAACTTGTCCTTCAGCCGAGAGGAGTTTTGGAAATTACTAACGATCGTTTTCGTCGCGTCCTGAATGCGCTGAATCTGCCCACTGCGATCGTTCACATCGACGAGAACCAATGCACCATCTTTAAATTCACCTGCCTTATCAGCGCCCTTGTCCGATCCGAGTACTTCAGATCCGGTGAGCCCCTGCCAACGGTCTTCCGATCGCTGCTGCGCCCAGAGCTTCAGATCAACCTTTGCTCCGGCACCAAATACACCAGCTTTCTTTTGTACTTCTGCAAGGTACAGCACACTCGTTACCCTCTCTAAATCTCAAGGAATAGATTTTTTGCGCCTCTAACGCCCAAGATTTTCCTGGAACGTTCTCAGACTTTAACAGACCTTTAGTTTTAATTTACAGAAAACATCAGGGAATTCTGAGGGCAAGACCTCCCCATTTCAGAAAATGCTCCTGTTTAAGGGGAATGCCCCCTGCTATTATGCAATGAAATTCTCCTTCAGTAAAATCCTTCTATGCAGGGACACCTTCACGAAATTGACATCCGTAGTATCCTTCAACTCGTCGAAGTGGGTCAGCGCACTGGGCAGCTTTGTGTAGAGTCCTATGGTACATCTACGAGTTTGTCGGAGCCGTCTCGCTCCGCTGGTCTTTCGTGGTTTGTGTTCTTTTTGAACGGGCAAATGATTTACGCAACCCGTTCGGACATTCACACCGAGCGCCTTGTCGATCACCTCAATCGCTATCACCTGCACCTGCCTCCAGAAGACCTAATCTCCCCCAGTGAGTTAGCGGTTCATGTGCCTGAATACGGCTGTCTCTGGAGTTTGCTGGAGCGTCATCTCATCACCCCGGCCCAGGGTAGAAGCATTATCCGTAGCTTAATTTATGAAACGCTTTTCGATCTGCTGGGATTACACCAAGGCGCTTTTATTTTTGAAATGGGCTCGCCCCTCTCGCCGCAATTGATGCCCCTCGAGATTAGCCCCATGATCCTCAAGATTGCCAAGCAGGTGCAAGAGTGGAAACAGTTTCATCCTTTAATTCTCTCGCCAGATCAATGCCTGGTGCAGGGAGACGTGGATTTACAGACTGAGCCCTACTATAGTGACGAGCTATTACAAGTTTTAATTCAGTGGCTGGATGGTCAACATTCTCTGCGGCGGATTGCCCGGTATTTGCATCGCGATATTGTCTCGGTGACTCAATCTATCTATCCCTATGCCCAAAAAGGGATGATTCAAGTCTTGCCCCTGGAGACAAATGAGTCAGCCTCTGGCCCCCTCTTCTTAGGATCCGATCTCCCTAAACGTCCCCCTCGTATTGTCTGTATTGATGATAGTTTAGCCCTCCGCCAGTCCGTTGAGGCCTATTTATCGGATCAGGGCTATGAGGTGACCAGTTTAGGCAATCCCCTCAAAGCGATCGGCTTGGTGTTTCAACTTAGGCCTAATCTGATCCTCTGCGATATTTCCATGCCCGAGATCGATGGCTATGAAATTTGTTCGATGCTACGTCATTCCACCTTGTTTCGCCAGGTGCCCATTGTCATGCTGACGGGCAAGGAAGGGTTTATCGATCGGGTTCGAGCCAGCATGGTAGGCGCAACGGATTATTTGACGAAGCCCTTTAGTGACAAGGAGTTACTGATGCTGGTGGAAAAATATGTGGGCAAAGGCCAGATTAATCCCCCCGCCATTGACCTCATTCTCGATGAAGAATTAGATGAACTCTCCCCGCAATCCTAAGCAATATAGCCCAAATCCTGCGGCAACGTTGCGGACTTCCGGACTTCCCGTCGAGTTGGAAAAAATTTTTGCGATACCCTCCCTAGAAGAGGCGGGGTTGTGTATAATAAAAACCCAGTTAAATGCTGTGGCGAGCGTCGCCAAGTGGTTAAGGCAGTGGATTGTGGTTCCACCATTCGAGGGTTCGAGTCCCTTCGTTCGCCCTTTCTAGAATTCGGTCTGAGACCGTCTAGGATCCGTTACTCAAGATGTCAGATCAGATGTCTCAGTCTAAAACCTGGATTTCCGATCGCTTACCCCCTGTGGTGGTCAGTGACTTATTGCGCATGGCGGAGCAAACCCTCCGACTAGAAATAGAGGGTTATTTTACTGCGCTTGAAACCCTGACCCCCGTCAAGGCGACCTTAAGTGTTACCCATCAGGGCACTTTCCTTAAAGTCACTGCCGTAGCAGAAGCGATCGTCACCCTCACTTGTGATCGCTGCTTAGGAAACTATAACTACCGTTTAGCCGTAGATGCCGATGAATTAATCTGGCTACAACCGGCGGAGGATTACGGGCCCCCAGAATTTGCGGAAGAGTGGGTTTATGCCAATGACTTAGTCGAAACCTTACCCGCAGGCGATCCATTTGATCTCGCCCAATGGCTTTATGAACAATTATGCTTAAGCTTGCCCCATCAGCAATTGTGCGATACCTCGTGTCCAGGGGCTGAAACTCCAGATCCAACTGAACCGCCTGAACTGATCGATCGCCGCTGGGCAGCCCTTGCCCAGTTAAGATCCTAAAGACACCTCAATGAGTGATACCGCAATCCTAAATGGGCTGTGTGGTGTGTGCCCTCCGGGCGCATACCACACAACGGTTTCAGCAGTCTAGTCTTTACAAAGGATTGAGGACTGCTGTAGACAGCGCAGCCGACACAATCCTGATGGGCGGGTGGGCATGCTCAAAACTTAAGTTTCCCGTAGAACATAGCCTACCCCTCGCACCGTTTGAATGAGCCGTTTATCTCCTTCATCTTCAATTTTCAGACGGAGGTAGCGAATATACACTTCAATCACATTAGACTCTCCCATAAAGTCATACCCCCAGACGTTTTCGAGAATTTGTTCTCGACTTAAAACTTCTCTAGGGTGCTCCATTAAATATTTCAAGAGCTCAAATTCTTTCATCGTTAGATCAATCACTCGGTTGCGCCGCAGCACTTGGCGAGTGCCTAAGTCTAAAACAATGTCACTAAAGCGGAGTTGATCCTGGCTGGGTAAATTTGGCTTGAGATAAATTTGAACCAAGCGCACCAGATCACTGGAACGATAGGGTTTGACTAAATAATCGTCTGCTCCCGCTTCCAAACATTGGACGCGATCGTTTAAATCTTCTTGATCCATCAAGAGTAAAATGGCTTGCCGGTAGCCACATTGCCGCATTTGATAACAGAGAGTTAAACCAGACTCATCCTCTAGCGTTTGATTGATGACCACTAAATCCGGTTGTAACGTATTGAGTTGTTCTAATGCTTTTGCTGCGTTAGGGTTCCAACTGGAACTATATCCTCCATGATAGAGATCTGTTCCCATGCTTTGGGCTACATTTTCATCACTTTCGACAATGAGAATAACAGAATTAAATTCACTGACCATATATACTAAGCTACCAACTTAAGGCGGAAGAGTGCGCGCACTCTTCCATTAAATTTTTTCGCTTTCAGTGGAAAGCCTACTGCTAAGCCGAAGATGAAAGTTTAAATTCCTCTTGAACTCCTCAAGTTAGGCTATCCATTGAAGAGATGAAGGGCTTTCCGTGTTAAACGGAAAATTTAAACCGGAGAATGGATCGCTGCCACATTACCCCACATTACCGTTCTTGCTCCCTCCTCCAGACGCAGCCAATTCAGCAGGGTGAGTTATGGCTAACAGAATACCACGTCTGTTGGAACGAATTGGAGTGTTTCGATCGCTCTGGCACGCTGGGGACTTTCAGAGATTTGTACAATACTAGGCTGTCATCAGCTAGTGATCCCCCTAGCGGTAAAACTTAGGACGGGCGCGGCTAATGTCGATACCGTAAGGGGGCTGCAGTGATGACGCACCCTAAATTTCCTCGCAACTGAGCCGATCTTCTTGATCCTGGACCGTGCTGATGCGGACAGTAACGCTATATACCGCAATCCTAAATGGGGTGTGTGGTGTGCGCCCTCCGGGCGCGCACCACACAACGGTTTCAGCCATCTAGTCCTTACAACTGATTTAGGACTGCTAGAGATCGCTATAAATTGCGGGGCACCTCTATTAATCGTGGGGGGAGACTAGGGCAAAATTTTGAATTTTTCGAGGTGCCCCGCTATAAAAATAAATAGGGTGGGCTAGAGGGCGCGTCATCCATTCAATCTGAAAGCCTTGCATCATAAAGCTTTCTGCACTTGTCCCCTAAAACGGAGAGACCGCAACCCTTCGAGATCGCATCTGCATGATCACATCTACATCATCACATCTGAGAGCTTTAGAGCCAATTGATCACAACCCCTGCCAACACTAAGGACTCACCCCGGTGATTAGGCCAAGGTTTCTGGGCAATAGCCCAGACCCCGCACAAACTGCCGCCGAAATTCTTCCACCTCTTCCCCCTCCGGACTGCCATGGGAAACCACGGCGATCTGATAACGCCGCATCACTTGAATGGCGGATTGCCCCGTCTCCAAGCTCCACAGTGACATTTGCATCCGCACCGAGGGGGTATAGGGCACACCTAATTCTTTCAAATAGGCTTCAAAGTTACCCTCTAGAGGGTTCACTAATGGGCGATGGAATTTAATGCGAATCACCCAGCCATCAATTTGATGCACCACGGTGAGGAATTTGAGGTTATCTTGCAAGTAGGTATGCAGATATTCCACTATTCTGAGGGTTAGGCTAGCATTTGCTAGGTAATATAGGTAATCCATGTCGTCACCTTCCAAACGGGAGCATGATAGCTAGAGCTTTTCTTAAGCTTAATTTTATTTTCTCACCCTAGGGAGACATATTTACAGGGGAGAGTTCCTGCTTTGAGGTGGGGGGACTTACCCAAATGTTCGATACAAAACTTTACGCTTCGTCCACTGCACCATGCAAACTTCTCCTTTAACTCAGCCCATTCTCGATGTGCGCCACCTAACCGTGGAATTTATCAACCGTGGCTCAGCGATCGTTGCCACCCGGCAAGTCTCCTTTCAAGTCAATCCTGGGCAGACCTTAGGCATCGTGGGAGAATCTGGATCGGGAAAATCCGTCTCTTGTCTGGCGGCCATGGGGCTAATCCCTAGCCCTCCTGGACAAATTCGCAGTGGAGAGATCTGGTTTACCCCTACCCAGGGGACTCCGGTGGATTTGTTAACCCTGGCCCCTGAGCAATGGTGCAAATACCGGGGCCGAGAAATTGGCATGATTTTTCAGGAGCCCATGACTTCTTTGAATCCGGTGTTTACCTGCGGGTACCAGGTCATGGAGGCCATTCGTCAGCATGACGCGGTGAGTGTGAGGGAAGCCGAACAGCGGACGATCGCTTTATTTCAGGAAGTTCAACTATTACCGTCGGATGAGGTTTTAGCCCAACAGTTTACCCAGCAATTCGGTGCGGGAGTGTCCTCAACAGTGGTACAGCGACGCATTCATCGCTATCAACAGCAAATGCTGCGACGGTTTCCCCATCAGTTATCAGGGGGACAGCGACAACGGGTAATGATTGCCATTGCCCTCTCCTGCAATCCTCGCCTGCTGATTGCTGATGAGCCCACTACAGCATTGGATGTGACTATTCAAGCGGCCATTTTAGATCTCCTCCGATCGCTTCAAGCCAGTCGTCAGATGTCCCTGATTTTTGTGAGCCATGATCTGGGAGTGATTGGGGAAATTGCCGATCGGGTGGCGGTGATGTACCAAGGGGAAGTAGTGGAGCAGGGCACAGTGGAGGACATCTTTGCCCGGCCCCAACATCCCTACACCAAAGGCTTGCTGGCCTGTCGGCCCCGTCTAGATATGCAGATGGATCAGCTTCCCACCTTGGCTGACTTCATGGAGGTTCAGGTTCAGCCCGATGGCACTCTAGGGGTGAAGGAGCGGGAAAATGCCCCCCCACTAGAGAACATCTTGAACACGGCTCCTGCTGATCCAGTAACTCCCTTGCCCCCCCAGGAGGATCCCCCACTGCTCTCCGTCCATAACCTAAAGGTTGAGTTCCCGGTGAAAGGGGGCTTGGGGCGTACCATGACAGCGGTGGATAGCATCTCCTTTCAGGTGTGGCCCGGTGAAACCCTAGGATTAGTGGGGGAATCGGGTTGTGGCAAAACCACTCTGGCCCGGGCCCTGCTCCGCCTGGTGCCCATTACCAGCGGTCAAGTCGTGTTTGACAACCAGGATCTCAGCCGCATGAAACCTCAGGCATTGCGCCGCCTACGGAAAGATTTACAAATTGTCTTTCAGGATCCCTTCGGCTCTCTCGATCCCCGCTTAACGGTGGAAGAAGCGATCGTTGAACCACTGTTAATTCACGGCTTTAATAAAAAGCGATCGGCTTATCAACAACAGGTAGACTATCTCTTAGAAAAAGTAGGCCTAGAACCCCAGGCTAAACGACGCTATCCCCACCAATTTTCCGGTGGACAGCGCCAGCGCATTTGTATTGCTCGTGCCCTTGCCTTAAATCCCCGCTTCATTATTTGCGATGAATCCGTATCCGCATTAGATGTTTCAGTTCAGGCCCAAGTGCTCAATTTACTCAAAAGTCTGCAGGCTGACTTCAATCTCACCTACATTTTTATTTCCCACGATCTGAGTGTGGTTAAGTTTATGAGCGATCGTATTTTGGTGATGAACCAAGGCAAAATTGAAGAAATTGCCCCAGCTCATGAAATCTATGCCCATCCCCAAAGTGACTATACCCGCCAACTGATTGCCGCTATCCCTCAACTCCGTTAAAGCTCAAGAGAAGGTGTTAGGGCGCGGTTCCTAGCGAATTTGCACGGCATCCGTGAGTAACATGACTTGGCGACTATCCACAATAAACGTCTGAAATCCTTGTTGGGTCAGTTGTTGCAAGGTAGTTAACGCAGCGGAACTATCCGTGGTATAGCTGGCGAGCAGATAGGCCTGCCGACCATAGGACACTAAGCCAGGGGTACGGGATTGGGTCGCTCTTAATTGAGCCGCGATCGCAGGCGTATTGAGAAAGTCAACGATGACCGCAAAGCCCGTGCCTAACGGTTGCGGCGTAAAGGTTGGAGTGGCGGGACGAGCAACTGGAACCTGGGGAACAGGAGTCGGCGTAGCAGTGGGGGCAGTACTCGCAGGCTGAGCCACAAAGGCAGGTAATCCGGCGGCTTGATTAATATATTCAGCCCAGGCATTGGCATCACTAAAGTTGCGAAATCCCCCCATACGAGATACCCGATTCCCTTGATAGTCACAGATAGGAATCGAAACCGTGGGAGGTAAGACTTGCTTCAATTGGGTCTCGCTGGCAGTTGTCGGGGTTGACACTAACAAAATAAACTCGCCGACAGCCGGAGGCGCACAGGGAGACAGGGTTTGAGCGAAGCTAGGAAGAATATTGATCAGACCGCTCGTGAAACTGGCAGCGACAAAAGCGATCGTCGTTGGAAGCCTTTTAACGCGAAGCATATTATCAGCATTGAAGAAATCTAGCTCAATTTAAGCTGGAAGCGAAGGTTTGTCTAGGATGGCTTTCTATTTGTAATTGAGGCTGTCAACTGAGGTAAGGAGCGCATTACTCCGTTTGCAGTAGGAGCCGCGAACTGTGAAGTCATCCCCCACCCTTCACTGGGAACCCCTCACGCCCAAATTGCATCCAGGAAGAACCCTCCATACAGACAAAACGTTAACAATACGGGACTGACTGAAACGCTCTAATTTTGGCTTTCCACTGAAAGTGGAGAAATTTAATGGAAGAGTGCGGCGCGGAGCGCCGCCCGCTTCCGCCTTAAGTTGGTAGCCCTAATTTTAAGTTAAGTATTGTTACCACGCCGTGATATGATTGACCTCGGTCTGGAAATACAGACCACAGCGTTGACTGGTGTTTTCGGAGTCTCTGTGAGCTTTTCGAGTGACTCATCCGAGTCGGAATCAATCGATTCCACCCAGCCCGCACTCTCTGACAGTTCTAACCCAGAAGGTACCGATTCAATGAATGAGTACTTCTCTTTGGTCTTAGAACTGAACCGAATCATGTTACTGCTGACCAGCATTATTTTCGGTGGCGTTTGGTACTTTTACTCACTAAGCGTGGCCTTGAATTACCTACTGGGGGCTTGCATTGGGTTCGTGTACATGAGGATGCTGGCCAAAAATGTGGAAGAGTTAGGGCAATCCCGGCAGGGAATAGGTAAGGCTCGCCTAGCATTAATTGTTGGCGTTCTTATCGTTTCCACCCGTGTGGATCAGCTTGAATTTCTACCCATTTTCTTAGGTTTTTTAACCTATAAAGCCGCATTGCTGGTCTACACCATTCGAGTTGTTTCTACCTCCTAATCCTCCATAGCGATCGTTTACTTGTATCCTTGGGGGAGCCCATTGAATGGAAACTATGACAATGCCAACGCTTTTAACAAAAGGCTGGAATTTTCCACTTGCTGAGCTAGAAGTGGGTCAACACTTCTACTGGCAAATTGGGAACTTAGAATTACACGGGCAAGTATTCCTGACCTCCTGGTTTGTGATCGCTCTGCTCATCATTGTTTCTGTTTTAGCGGGACGAAATCTTCAGCAGGTTCCCAGTGGACTACAAAACCTGATGGAATATGTGCTGGAGTTCATTCGTGACCTGGCTAAAACCCAAATTGGCGAAAAAGAATATCGCCCTTGGGTACCATTTGTTGGTACTTTATTCTTGTTCATCTTTTTGTCCAACTGGTCTGGTGCCCTGGTTCCTTGGAAGCTGATTCATTTACCTTCCGGTGAACTTGCTGCCCCCACTAGTGACATTAATACCACGGTTGCTTTGGCTCTCCTGGTATCTTTAGCTTATTTTTACGCTGGCTTCAGCCGCAAAGGGTTGGGATACTTCGGTAACTATATCCACCCAACGCCCATCATGCTTCCATTCAAAATTCTGGAAGACTTCACTAAGCCATTGTCCCTAAGCTTCCGTTTGTTTGGGAACATTCTGGCGGATGAATTGGTGGTTGCGGTTCTCGTTCTCCTCGTTCCTCTATTTATCCCCCTGCCTGCGATGGTTTTAGGGTTGTTTACCAGTGCCATTCAGGCCTTGATTTTTGCAACCTTAGCTGCATCGTACATTGGAGAGGCGGTGGAAGAACATGGTGAACACCACGATTAATCAGACTGTACAGTCTTAAGCTGTTCAAGATCTGATCCTGAAGTTAGCTCAAGTCTTGGGGAACCTATGAGTTTCATTTCCCTAAGCTAATCATTTTCCCTTGTTTTCTATACGATTAAGGACGATTTTCCTATGGATTCACTGGTCGCTGCTGCTTCCGTAATTGCCGCTGCCCTCGCCGTTGGTATTGGTTCTATTGGACCTGGCATCGGTCAAGGTACTGCTGCTGGTCAGGCAGTCGAAGGGATTGCTCGTCAGCCGGAAGCTGAAGGTAAGATTCGCGGTACGTTGTTGTTGAGCTTGGCATTCATGGAAGCCCTAACAATTTACGGTTTGGTGGTTTCTCTGATTCTCTTATTTGCCAACCCCTTTGCCTAAAAATTGAGTTTTAAGCGGGTGAATGTTTGCATTGGGTGCTTATATTTTGCAATCAAAGTCGGTTTGAAATATAACGTGCCCAATGTTGAACCTTTATTTATTTAGAGTTCTTTAGCACTTTCTCAATCTGAAACTGCTCTTAGAAATCTAAGTTTTCCTGAAGTGTTAAGCGGGACGCAATTCCATGTTACAGTCGGCAATTTTATTCGCCGTTGAGGCTGCTCAGGAAGCTCCAGAGGGAGGGTTGTTTGAACTTAATGCTACGTTGCCTCTCGTGGCAGTACAAACATTAATCTTGATGGCTATTCTGAACGCAGTATTTTATAAGCCCTTTAGCCAAGTTATTGATCAGCGGGCTGAGACTTTGCGTAAAGGTCGTTTAGAATCTCAACAAAAGCTAGATCAGGCTAAGCAATTGGCTATCCAGTATGAAGCAGAGTTATCTGAAACTCGTCGTCAAGCCCAAAAAGTGATTGCAGATGCCAAGGCAGAAGCCGATCGCTTAGCAGCGGAGCAATTTGCTCAAGCTCAACAGGAAGCCCAAAAGCAGCGCGAACAAGCTCAGCAAGAAATTGATGAGCAAAGACAAGCTGCCTTGCAATCCCTAGAGCAACAGGTGAATGGTCTCAGCCAGCAAATTTTAGAAAAATTGCTTGGTTCACAGTGGGCGAATTGAGTACTGGGCAAATTGAGTATCGATCGCTTCTTCGGGAGCATTGACTCGATTTCTTGCCTTTGAAAAATTTTGACCAGTTTTAGCCACTTTGGTCAGCCAATTTTGTTGGTTACAGGCTATGAACACAAGAACTTCAAGTTCGGTAAACGGTGATGAATATTTTAGGTTTACTGGCCACAGCAGAGGGAATAGAACATTCGGGATTTGGATTAAATTTCAATATTCTCGAAAGTAATCTAATCAACCTCGTCATTATTATTGGTGTGCTCATTTATGCGGGGCGCAACTTCCTTGGCAATATGCTTTCCGAGCGTAAAGCTTTGATTGAAGCAGATTTCAAAGAAGTGGAAGAGCGTCGCAAAACAGCCGCCGCTGCCCTTGCAGAAGAGCAGCAAAAGCTAGCTCAATCCAAACTGGAGGCAGAGCGCATCCTAGCTAAGGCGCAAGAGAGTGCCAAAGTTACCCGTGAGTCTATCTTGACTCAGGCTGCAGCGGATGTAGAACGCATGAAAGCTTCCGCTGTTCAAGATCTCAATGCAGAACAAGAGCGGGTTATTGCCCAACTTCGCCAAGGGGTCATCACCCAGGCGTTGGAGCAATCGGTTGCTCAACTCAAGTCTCGCTTGGATGACAAAGCTCAGAGCAAAATTATTGATCAAAGTCTGACCCTGCTGGGAGGTTCTAAATGACAAGCAGTTTTGCCACCGCAGAAATTGTTGAACCCTATACAGAGGCCCTGAAAGACCTTGCCGATTCTCAAGGCTTGCTGGAGTGGGTTGGAGAAGAGTTGGCTGCCGTGATCACCGCTCTAGAGAGTAGCGCAGATCTCAAAGTATTCCTGGACTCCCCCACCCATTCTGCCCCCCAAAAGAAAGAAGTCGTGCGTCGCGTCTTTGATCGGGATGTCCATCCTTTAGTCCTCAACTTCTTGATGTTGTTGATCGATCGCAAGCGCATTAGCTTATTTCCGCTGATCGTTGAGCACTATCAAAAACTGTTGCGGGCGATGAAGCAGATTGTCTTGGCGGAAGTCACGGTTGCGGTACCTTTGGCGGAGTCCCAGCAACGGGAAATCGTTTCCCAGGTGCGATCCATGACTGACGCACGGGATGTTGAACTCAAAGTTCAGCAAGATCCTGAGATTCTAGGTGGGGTCATTATTCAAGTGGGATCTCAAGTCTTTGATGCCAGCTTGCGGGGTCAACTCCGCCGTATTGGGGTGAGTTTAAGTCGTTAATGGCGACCTTGCGGGGCCACAACCTGCGGGTTCCGTCCTCCCCCATTCTTTGATTCTTTACTGAGAAAGTTCCTTAACCGAAGAGCATTTTCCTATGGTAGCAATTAGACCAGACGAAATTAGTAGCATTATTCGTCAACAAATCGAGCAATATAACCAAGAAGTCAAGGTTTCTAATGTAGGAACAGTACTTCAAGTTGGAGACGGTATTGCTCGGATCTATGGCTTAGAAAAAGCCATGGCTGGTGAACTTTTGGAATTTGAAGATGGCACTATTGGGATTGCCCTCAACTTAGAAGAAGATAATGTTGGGGCAGTGCTAATGGGGGATGGTCGAAACATCCAGGAAGGTAGTTCCGTAAGTGCCACGGGTAAAATTGCCCAAATTCCTGTTGGAGATGCCTTTGTTGGTCGGGTGATTAATCCTCTGGGTGAACCGGTGGATGGCAAAGGTGACATTCCCAGTAGCGAAGGTCGTTTGATTGAGTCTCCCGCTCCAGGGATTGTGGCTCGTCGTTCCGTTCATGAACCGCTACAAACTGGGATTACCGCCATCGATGCCATGATCCCCATTGGTCGGGGACAGCGGGAATTAATTATTGGTGACCGTCAAACCGGTAAAACCGCGATCGCTATTGACACCATCATTAACCAAAAGAGTGAAGATGTGGTGTGCGTCTATGTAGCCATTGGTCAGAAAGCCTCCTCCGTTGCCCAAGTGGTGGATGTGCTGCGGGAAAAAGGTGCCTTGGATTACACGATCGTTGTCGCTGCCAACGCGAGTGACCCCGCAACGCTGCAGTACTTAGCGCCTTACGCTGGGGCAACCATGGCTGAGTACTTTATGTACAAAGGCAAAGCCACCTTGGTTATCTACGATGACTTGAGTAAGCAAGCCGTTGCCTATCGTCAGATGTCGCTGTTACTGCGTCGTCCCCCCGGACGGGAAGCTTATCCTGGCGATGTATTCTACTTACACTCCCGTTTACTAGAGCGTGCTGCTAAATTAAACGATCAACTGGGTGCGGGTAGCATGACCGCCCTGCCTATTATTGAAACCCAAGCGGGTGACGTTTCGGCTTACATTCCCACCAACGTTATTTCCATTACCGATGGTCAGATTTTCCTCTCCTCTGACCTCTTTAACTCTGGTATTCGTCCCGCTATTAACGTGGGGATCTCCGTATCCCGGGTGGGTTCTGCCGCTCAAACCAAAGCGATCAAAAAGATTGCTGGTACCTTGAAACTGGAGTTGGCTCAGTTCGCTGAATTGGCAGCCTTTGCCCAGTTTGCCTCTGACCTGGATAAAGCTACTCAGCAACAACTGGCTCGGGGTCAGCGTCTGCAGGAAATTCTCAAACAGCCCCAGTACTCTCCTCTCATTTTGGCGGAACAGGTTGCTGTGGTTTATGCCGGTGTCAAAGGCTTACTGGATGAAGTGCCCAGTGACAAAGTGACGGAGTTCGTGAAACTCTTACGGGAGTATCTGAAGAGCACCGGCGTTGAGTTTACCAATGCAATTCAAACCAAGAAAGCATTGGATGACAGCACGGAAGAAATGCTCAAGACTGCGATCGCTGAGTGTAAGAAGACCTTGATGGCAACAGCCTAGGATAAGGTTTCAAGTCTGAGTTTTGGTTGTTGAGTGCGATCGTTACGGTCAAAGTCAATCACCAAAGCTTGGCTTGGACGGGAATTCTTCCTCATCTCGCCCTCTCCTCTTGCTAGGAAGAGGGAGCATTAAACATATTTTGTTATTTCAAATCTCAAGGATTAGAGGTCATATAGGCTATGGCAAACCTCAAGGAAATTCGTGATCGCATTAAGTCTGTTAAGAATACACGAAAAATTACAGAAGCAATGCGTCTCGTCGCCGCCGCGAAAGTGCGCCGCGCCCAAGAGCAAGTCCTGAAAACTCGTCCCTTTGCCGATCGTTTAGCCCAAGTTCTGCATGGTCTGCAAAGTCGCTTAAAGTTTGAAGATGTTGATCTGCCCCTGCTCAAAGTTCGTCCCGTGGAAACGGTTGCCATCGTGGTGATATCGGGGGATCGGGGACTTTGTGGCGCGTATAACAGCAATGTCATTCGTCGCGCTGAAAATCGAATCGCTGAGGTGAAGGCCGAAGGGTTGAACTATCAGATGATTTTAGTGGGTCGTAAAGCTGCCCAGTACTTTCAGCGACGGAATCATCCCATCGAAGCCACTTACACAAATCTGGAGCAAGTTCCCACTGCAGACGAAGCGTCCCGGATTGCTGATGAACTATTATCTGTCTTCCTTTCGGAAAACGTCGATCGGGTTGAGTTGGTGTACACCAAATTTGTCTCTTTGGTTAGTTCCAAACCAGTGGTACAGACCTTACTGCCTCTAGATCCGCAAGGGTTAGAGGCGGGAGATGATGAAATTTTCCGCTTAACCAGTCGGGGTGGAAACTTTGAAGTAGAGCGGGATCGGGTTTCCCTCGGGGAAACACCTCTACCCCAAGACATGATCTTCGAGCAAGATCCGGTACAAATTCTCAACGCACTCTTACCGCTCTACTTGAACAACCAAGTTTTGCGAGCGCTGCAGGAATCTGCCGCCAGTGAGTTGGCAGCCCGGATGACCGCCATGAATAACGCTAGTGATAATGCCAGCGATTTAATTAAATCTCTCACCCTTTCCTACAACAAAGCCCGTCAAGCGGCGATTACCCAACAGATTATGGAAGTTGTGGGGGGAGCAGAAGCTGCGGCCCAGTAACCCAAGGGGCGTAAAACGATCGAGGAGTTCCGCTAAAACCGGATTCTCCTGCAGAAATTACCCGGTGTCTTCTTGTTCAGAGAAGAGGACACCGGGTTTCTTGTTTCTACCAACTCTGATAGGGATTAGTCGTTTCGTACAGCTTTACATAAGTTTGTCTTTTTGGGGCTTTTTCTAAAGGCTTCCTAAAAGTCTGCCGGTCTTGCAGAAAGAGTCTGGCAGGATGAGGGGACTGGTGCGTGCAGAGCCTTGATCTGCATCCATCTCCTTTACGGGCGACCAACTTAAGGCGGAAGAGTGCGGCGCGCCGCACTCTTCCATTAAATTTTTTTGCTTTCAGTGGAAAGCCCCTTTACGCAAGGACGTAAAACGCCAGATACGCAAGGAACGCTGAGATTATGAAGAAATATCCCAAGGCTTGGGTTCAAGAATGGTGTGATCGCAATGGCTGGACTGAGTTGTTTGTAGAACGCTATCACTATTGGGCGTTTCCTCCCGGATCCGTCATTCCCCAGCCCATTCCCCAAAACATTTTAGAATCCATCCGCAATGCCAGAGGACTTCCCCC
This sequence comes from Cyanobacteriota bacterium, assembly GCA_041164445.1. Classification (GTDB taxonomy): domain Bacteria; phylum Cyanobacteriota; class Cyanobacteriia; order Prochlorotrichales; family Prochlorotrichaceae; genus JBEAPM01. The sequence goes on along the minus strand of JBEAPM010000384.1, from coordinate 934 downwards.
TTGGGAACGATCGTCCTATGCGCTGTGTTGGATCGGCACGGTTCTCGCCATGGGGTTAAGTTACGGTTGGGATTGTCCCCTCCCCTTAGTGGCAGCTTTTACCCTAACTGCGTTTATGGTGGCATACTGGGAAGAATAATTTTTAAGGCTTGAGACAATCATACTTTTTTCACCCTAACACTTGTGAGCGTAACACTATGGAACGTCGTCAATTTTTAACCTGGATGGGCTTAGGGTTTTTAGTAACAGCTAGCCCCGCAACGCTCGCGTCTTGTCAGTCTTCTGAGGTTACTGCTCCAACGGCAGAAGCAACTCCTCCCTTAGACGTACCACCGCCGCCCGAAGAACTGAGTGCTGCAGCCAATGCATCGGAAGGCTATGTAATCGGCAGCGTAGCAGACTTGGATGCCCAAGGCATTTTATCGGGTAAGCCTGACTTTGCCGATGCGACAGTTCATGTCATTCGGGATCCCCAAGCTCCGGATACCCTTTATGCCCTGAATGCCACCTGTCCTCATCAACAGTGTGAAGTAGACTGGAAAGGCGATCAGGCTGAATTTGTTTGCCCGTGTCATCAAGGAAAATTTGCTCCAGACGGTACAGTTTTGGCAGCCCCTCCAACCTCTGACTTGGTTGCCTATCGGGCCAGCATTGAGGGCGATCAAGTTCTTGTTCGCCCTAGCTAAGGTGCGCTCAAAATTTAGGGGCAGAGGGTAGAACGTCAAATGAACGAAACGGGCTAGTCTAATCTGCTTAACGGATTCTTCAAAACGCAGCTTCAAAGCGACAATTCACAGCTATGTATACTCCAGCGATCGATCCGTCTAACCTGCCCACCATGTACGATCTCCCCAGTGAGGAAGTAGGAGAACCGGGTTTGCCTGACGAATTTCATCGCCTCCAAGCAGAGTTGATGGAGAAAACCTATCAACCT
>JBEAPM010000383.1:0-6240 GCA_041164445.1 Cyanobacteriota bacterium | reverse complement strand
ACAGTAATCTTCTACGTCAACGCCGGGAAGGTTCAGAATTTCAGTTAGGATGGGTTTGGAAGTTAGCATAAAACAAAATGTGATTAAAGATACAGAAGCATATTATACCCTAATGAGCCGTTAAACCTGAACTCGATGAGACAGTACTTTTACGGTTTTTCCTGAAAAAATAGACTTTCCCCAGCAAGCGAAAAAATTTAAGATCAAGAGTGCGGCACACTTCCGCCTTAAGTTGGGCGCTAAAAATACGACTTGCAGACGATCAGACGAGCCACATTTCTAGGATCGGTTATACTGAATTTCTCGCTCAACTGATTAGATGTTTCTCAAAACTGACCTTAAGGCAACAAAATTTAACACTCGTTGCGACGACCTCAATTTATTCTCAATTCATTGTGGCGATCGGCTTGTCGTGAGGTTTTAGGGTCCCCAAAGCTTACCTTGATGAATGAGCCTCACCATCCTGAAAGCGGAAAAATTTAATGGAAGATTACGGTGCTTCGCGTTGCACTCTTCCGCCTTAAGTTGGGAGCCGGATTTTTCCCGGTGCCCCACTTGTTATAGTGTGAAGAATAAGTGTGAAGAGTGCGGACATTCTGTCCCTGAGAATCCTTACAAGTAGGTCTATGCCTTATGCTCCTTGAGCTTCTTACATTTCCAGTGTTGGGCCCCATTAAAGGGGTGGCTTGGATTGGTGAACAGATTTTGGAACGGGCTGACTTTCAGCAAAACGATCGGCAAAGCCTGGAAAAACAGCTTTTGGCCCTGCAATTGTCTTTTGACCTCGGGGATATTTCTGAGGAGGATTTTGAGACCAAAGAAGAAGAGTTATTGCTGGCCCTTGAGGAATGTGACGCAGAGGACGAGGATCTTTAATTCAGAGCGTCCTACACGCTGCTTGATCACTTTCCTCCTGCCTTGTTTCGCAACCTGAGGTTTTTTCCCATGACTGCCCCGCATCTCCCGATCGTTCCGCGCCTCCTCTCTCTGATGGCGATCGCCTGTGTTGCTTTACCGGCCTGTAGCGGTTCGACAACACCACAAACGGCGGTTTCCCAAGTGCCCTCCCCCGATGCCGCTACTGCATCCCCTTCTCCTCAAGTGGTGACCCTCCCCGCAACCACTGGAGCGGTAGAGGCACCTCCTTCTGCTGGCACTACCCCAGCCGCCAGCAGTCCCCTCTTGGTAACCCCACCCACCACCGATTGTCCCGTGAGCATGGCGATCGTTGCGGATCCAGAATCTCCCTTAAATGTGCGATCCAGTCCCAATACGGAGACGAATAATATTGTGGGACAACTGGCGAATCAGACCTTTGTGACGGTGAGCGGGGAGCAAGGGGCGTGGTTTGAAATTGATACCCCCTTGACGGGATGGATTGCCAAAAGTCGAACTCAGTACAGTTGTACCGTGGTGGATGAAGCGATCGATTTAAGTTCAAGCCAACCCCAAGCTTTAGTGCAAGGTAAAATGATTGGCACTGGCAGTCACCAATACCGTCTTAATTTAGCGGCTGGACAAACCTTAACGATTAAAAATGAAGCGGATGTTTTCCCTCTGGTTCTCGCGCCCGATCAACAATCTTTGAATGAAGATATTGCGGGAACAGATGCTTCAGAATGGTCTATTTCTGTTCCGATTGCTGGGGAATATGTCTTGCAATTGGATTCTAATTTTCGGGGGTTTTCCTATCAGTTTCTGATCACGATTCAAAACTAGGGCTACCAACTTAAGGCGGAAGAGTGCGCCGCACTCTTCCATTAAATTCTTTTGCTTTCAGTGACAAGCCTAGTTAAGACTCAGTTGGAGCTAAGTCCACGTAACGGACAATAAATTCAATGATCTCTGTAAGCCCCTGCTCTGCTTTTAAGTTCGTAAAGACAAAAGGACGATCGCCCCTCATCTTTTTGGCATCCCGTTCCATCACGCTGAGATCCGCTCCCACATAGGGGGCTAAATCAATTTTGTTAATCACCAGTAAATCCGATCGGGTAATACCGGGGCCCCCTTTGCGGGGAATTTTGTCCCCTGCAGCCACATCAATGACATAGAGGGTGAGAGCCACTAACTCAGGGCTAAAGGTCGCGGCTAAGTTATCACCCCCACTTTCCACAAAGAGAATATCCAGATGGGGAAACCGTTGCTCTAAAGTTTCGATCGCCACCAAGTTAATGGAGGCATCTTCCCGAATAGCAGTATGGGGACAGCCCCCCGTTTCTACCCCTAGAATGCGATCGACCTCTAGGGCCTGAGATCGCACCAAAAACTGAGCATCTTCCTGGGTATAAATATCATTAGTGACAACCGCTAACTGATAGCGCTGGCGCAGGAGATGACAAAGGGCATTGACGAGGGCGGTTTTACCCGATCCCACGGGCCCCGCCACCCCCACCCGCAGAGGGCCGGTGGCGTTACTCTCCGAGGTGTTCATATCCTGATTAGCCTCGGGAGGCTGCACAAATGGTGTCCCGATCCTGCTCATGATCTTCTAGCGTGTAGTTGAACTCGTGGGTGCCATCATAGCAGGCGACAAAAAACAAATGATCCGTATCCGCTGGATAAAGAACCGCATCTAAACTGCCCGTGCCTGGATTGCCGATCGGCCCGGGGGGTAATCCTCCATAGAGGTAAGTATTGTAGGGAGAATCGGTACGTACTTCCGACAACGTGAGGGGAGATTCGGGGGTTTGCTGAATCCCGAGGGCATACTCTACGGTAGGATCGGCTTCTAAGCGCTTGCCATAGTACAAACGATTGAGGAAAACCGAGGCAATGAGGGGTTGTTCCTCATAATAAAAGGCTTCTTGCTCCACAATACTGGCGAGAATAACCCAGTCATACAGGCTTAAATAGGTTCCGGACTGGTCGTAAACCGGTAAAGCGGAACTTTCAAACCGGCTCAACATTTGGTCAATCACTGCGTAGGGGGTTGCCCCCACTGCAATTTCATAGGTGTCGGGATAAAGAAACCCTTCGAGATCATACAAACCACTGGGCAACCAAGGAAATGCATTATAGGGAATCTCTGAAGCTGCGGCTAAAAATTCACTGGCACTGAAAAAGCCGAGGGATTCAAGATAATAGGCCACATCCTCGATCGTCCACCCCGCTAAAATGCGATAGCTGGTATAACCGGCTTCGCCAGTCGGGCTGGAACTGCTCGCCACCGTAGCCGAACTAGTTTCTACGGGTTGAAAGCTGAGCCAAGCCGTGGCAACCCACCCCCCGGAACTGAGTTGAACCCAATCCCCTGAAACGTCTGAGTCTAGAGAAACTTCACTCCCCTGGGGTAAGGCATCAATGATTTCTGCCTCCACGCTCGGGGCTGAGCGCACATTTAACGGCCCGCTTAAGGTATTCACCCAAGCGTTGCTACTCCAGGCTGCAACGGCATAACTGTCACTGATCTCTTCCTCCGCCACATCCCCTGCACAGGCAACATAAGGATCTAAGCCTAGGGCACTGGCGGTATTAAACCCTACTACCCCATCATCGACTAACCCTCGATCGCGTTGAAAGGCTTCCACCGCCGCCCGCGTACCGTTCCCAAATACCCCATCCACTCCACCGGGATCAAACCCAGAGTCCCACAGGGCAGACTGTAAGTCAGCAACGGAGGAACAGCGATCGGACTGCTCTAGTAGGGCTTGGGCAGGAGTGGGGATGAGTCCCAGAGCCAGGGTGAAGAGAAAACTAGCTAACTCAGTTTTTTGGGGAACGGGGATACAGCGTCTTTCTGGGTAACGATCGTCCTGGTAGGTATCGTCCTGGCGATCAGAATACGAAAGATATTCCATGGCTGAATGCTTCCTGGTCTAGAGGGATGACAAGTAAGGTCGGAGCAAGGCAACTGGCGTATTGCCAACGAGGGGCTGTCATCAGTTAGCGATAAAATGCTTATGCAGTACTGGTTTCAGCCCCGAAATCTAAAAACGGGCGGGCGCAGCGTCGATACCGTAAAGGGTCTGGCCTGAAGGGATGACGGGCCTAGAAGTTTGGAACCTCATTTTGAACCTCGGATTGGAGCGGGCGACCACCCGCCACAATGAATCGAGGTTCCCGTAGATACAGATCACAGTGAAAATGTGACTTTACCTATCTTTACATTTATGATTTTTGGGCACAAAAATCAACTGAATACCGTCTAACCGTCCCTATTTTTAGAAAAGTTCAGCAAAATGGCTGACACTTAGACAAGTCTACTACGTAGATGTGTTATTGTATACATTATTTTAGAGGATCGTGACTCCGTATAAGAGTGCAAAGTCAAGGGTCAAGCGATCGAACCCTTGCCCTATGATGCCCTTGCCCTATGATGCCCTTGCCCTATGATGATAGAAGCGGGGCGGCAAATCTGTAGAGGATCTTGCCCTTAACCTCTTTTATTGTTTTTTGATGTTCACAGTGACTATGAATTTTTCTGCTGTTGTAGCAACTGCTCCAGCCTGGACAGGCCAAGCCCTAGCTCTTGGTGTGTTTGAATCGGATCAACTGCTTCAGACCACCTTAGCTCCCTTTAACGATCGCTACGGCGAGACCTTAGCGGATCTTGTGCAAGATACTCAATTTCAGGGCAAAACTAATACCGTCGCCAGTGTGCGGGTGGGCAGAACAACCCCTGTGCAGCATTTGATTTTGGTGGGGTTAGGCAAGCCAGAACAGTTAAGCCTGGATACCTTAAGGTTGGCAGCAGCGACGGCGGCTAAACAAGCCCAAAAACGGCGCTGTACTCAGCTTGGTTTGAGCATTCCCCAGGAGAGTATCGAGCCCTTAGAGGCAATCCAAGCCATGGTCGAAGGGATAACTTTGGGCACCTACCGAGACGATCGGTTCCGATCGGAAGTGGATGAAAGCCTGACGACCCTGGAAGACGTGTTCATTCTTCAAGACCAGATCGACCCCGAACAAGCTGCCGCCAGCATTACTAAAGCCCTCCAACTCTGTAGCGGAGTCCAGTTGGCCCGCCAGTTAGTGGCCGCACCGCCCAATGTAGTTACGCCGCCCGCCATGGCGGATATGGCCCAGACCCTGGCAGCGGAGCATGGCCTTAGCCTAGAAATTTTGGAACAGGAAGCCTGTGAAGCCCTAAAAATGGGTTCTTTTCTCGCCGTGGCCAAAGCATCGGACTTACCCCCCAAGTTTATTCACCTCACCTACCAACCGGCGGGAACTCCCCGGCGCAAGGTGGCCCTAGTGGGTAAAGGCTTAACCTTTGACTCCGGTGGCTTAAATATCAAAGTCGCTGGGGGCAGTATGGAAATGATGAAAACCGATATGGGGGGAGCCGCTGCGGTGTTTGGGGCAGCCAAAGCGATCGCTCAGATTAAGCCGGATGTGGAAGTTCACTTTATTTCCGCTGTGACGGAAAACATGATTAGTGGTCGGGCACTCCGCCCCGGTGACATTATTACCGCTTCCAATGGCAAAACCATTGAAGTGAATAACACCGATGCTGAAGGGCGCTTAACCCTCGCGGATGCCCTCGTCTTTGCCGAAGGTCTAGGGGTAGATGCGATCGTAGACTTAGCAACCCTGACCGGAGCCTGCGTTGTGGCCTTAGGGGACAGTATTGCCGGGTTATGGAGTCAACAGCCCGATCTGGCCCAGGGACTCCTCCAAGCCTCGGAGCGATCGGGGGATCCCCTCTGGCAAATGCCCTTTGAAGAGTCCTACTTTGAAGTAATGAAATCCCCCGTCGCGGACATGAAAAACACCGGCAACCGTGCAGGTGGCTCCATTACGGCAGCGTTGTTCCTCAATCAGTTTGTCAAAGAAACCTCCTGGGCCCACATCGACATTGCGGGGCCCGTCTGGACTGACAAAGAACGGGGTTACCATCCCGTAGGGGCAACGGGGTACGGGGTTCGCCTGTTGGTGAATTGGATCCTCTCCCTGGCGTAGTCCATGGGATCCGGCTGTAGGCGTATGCTGATCTGGGGAGTGGGGGGATTAGTAGGTCTAGGAATACTGGGGCTAGGGCTAGGATTCCTGCAGCCCCGCTGGTTACTGAGCTTCGCCAGAACCTTCTTGCCGGGGGCCGTTTACTTTGCCCCTGGTCCCTACTCCACAAAAGCCATCGCCCTCACGATCGACGATGGGCCGAGTCCAGCAACCACGCCCCTCCTGCTGGATCTGCTGGCGCAACACCAAGCCCGGGCCACCTTTTTTGTCATTAGCGATCGCCTTCCAGGGCAGGAGCAGGTGTTACAGCGGATGGTGGCGGAGGGCCATGAAGTGGGC
>JBEAPM010000382.1:0-3548 GCA_041164445.1 Cyanobacteriota bacterium | reverse complement strand
TATAGCCAGGGGTTCCCAAAGCCAGGGTTTTATCCTCACCGACCTCCGAAAAGTGTTTCACTGCACCAAAATCAATGACCACTAAAGCGCCATCTGCGCGACGGATCAGGTTACTGGGTTTTAAGTCGCGATGAATTAATTGATGGCGATGAATGAATCTCAGGGTTGGCAAGACTTCGAGGAGCAGATCCAAGACCGCTGCAACCGAGAAGGGGGTACGGGGCACTAATTCTTCACTGAAAGGATGTCCGTCAATAAAGTCCTGTACTAAGTAAAATCGCTGGTCTTCCTCAAAATAAGCTAACAGTTGCGGAATGCGATCGTGTTCACGCCCCAGGGATTCTAAAATTCGCGCCTCTAATTGAAAGAGCCGATGGGCCGCTTTTAAGAAATGGGGATCTTGCCGGGCGGGGAAAAGTTGCTTGATCACACAGATCGGTTGCCCGGGCCGCTGCTGGTCTCGGGCCAGATAGGTTACTCCAAAGCCACCCTGCCCCAAAATGCGCTGGAAGCAATATCGCCCTCCTAAGATTTCCCCTGGAGGTAAGACGAGGGGATCCGTTGAGGGCAGCATTTTACCGGGACTCACGTCAGTGACCTGGAGATTGGTGTCCAGGTCTTCCCCCTCCGGTAAGGTGGTGGGGGCATACTGCGGGACGGTATCCTGCTCAGGACTGATGACTTTGGCGGCAAGGGCCGCGAGATAGATGTCTTCGTCCTCCGGTAAGGTGGTGGGGGCATACTGCGGCGCTGGGGGCTGTTGTTTTAAGGCTTGTAAGTCAGCGATCGCTTCGCTTTGTTGCTGAACGCGATCGAGGAGAGATTGGTGCACACTCCAGAGGCGATAGCGACTATAGATCAAGCCCATGACGACCCCTAAGCCTAATCCGAAGCTTGGGGAAATCAGAGGCACCCAGACTGAGAACTGGAGCAGACTGAACTGACTACCCCAGAGGAGCACCAGGCTCGCCCCCGCCCCGACTAAAGAACGCCAGAGCCCGTAGCGGGGGTAGAATAGCAAGACTCCCAAGAGCGTCCAGAACCCTAGCCACAAGCCTTCTAAGGCGGGGGCTAAAAAGTAAAAGGTCGATCGGCTGCCCAGGGCTAAATCTAAAAGCTGTTGGGTAAAGTGGGCATGGACTAAGACCCCGGAAATACCGGCACTCTCTGGATCGCTCAAACTATAGGGGGTGAAGAAAATATCCCTTTGACTGGGGGCTAGGCTGCCAATCAGCACAATACGATCGTGAATGAGATCAGGGGAAACCTGGCCGTTCAACAACGCCTGTACCGTCACAATAGGAGCAACGGTATCTAAGGATCGATAATCTAAGAGGATCTGGTAGCCCCGATCGTCCATACGCCCATAGCCCCCCGCATGGAGAGGTAGGGGGGTGAGGGTGGTTTCTCCCCAGGCAATCCCCTCGGCAGGCTGTTCCAAGCGTTGGGGACGGATGCCTTGATCCTGGAGATAATAGCGAGCCAGGCGAAATGCGAAGGCTTGATAGAGTTGTTCGCCATCGGTGCCAAAGAGCAATCCTCGGCGCACCACCGAATCTGGATCGAGGAGCAAATCATTAAACCCAATCTGTTCCGCTGGTAACAGGGGCGGCGGATCAATCCATTCCCCCCGATCTTGCCCCAGTTGGACAATGCCCACCAGATTTTCGACTCGGAACTGCTCGTATAAGTCCTCAGTACCGGGAGGATGGGGCAGATCGCGGTAGAGATCGAGACCAATCACCTTTGCCCCACCCGCCTGTAAGCGTTGGAGCACTCGGGCGAGAATCTGATCGGGTATGGGTACGCCATAGGCTCGTAGATCTGCTTCCCGGAGCCCCACCACCAACAAACGATCGTCTGGGGCTGCGGAGGGCCGGGAACGCATGGCCCGATCAAAAAGCTGGAGTTCGAGTAGCTCTAAGCCCCCTAAACTTTCCAGGAGCAAAACGATCGCGGTAACTATCCCTGACATCAGTAGCAGGGGTAGGACAGACTTCCAGTTCTGAGGTCGTAACTGCTTCACATCCGATACTTCAGATCCGATACTTTGGGGGGAAACCAGACGGTAGGCGGCAGTCCACTCTACTCTGATATTCTCTATTGTGATCTGCCCCTTTGGGCACCTGGAAAATACAAAATTTTGCCCGAGTCCTGATGGACGGCACCGTGGCCCGTCACCATTCAACCCGGTGCTAACCGGAAAAGAGCTGCCCTAAAAACCCTGCCATCACCTCTAGTCCCTGATAACTGACTTCGTGACCCGCTTCCATTTCTTCGTAGGTCAGGGTAATGGAAAGCGGGGTATTTTGCAAAAACTGATGGATTTCCCGGGCCGCTTTAATGGGAACGATCGTATCCTGACGACCATGGACAATCAAAACCTCTGGAGGCGGCTCAGCGATCGAACTGACTTCCAAAGAGGGATGTAAATAGCCACTTAAGATCATCAAGCCCCCCAAGGGCAGGGATAAGCCCACATCCAGAGCCATGGCGGCCCCCTGGGAAAACCCACCCAATACGGTGCGACTGAGGGGAATACCGGATTTAGTTTCCAGCCCTGAAACCCACTCCAATACCACTTGCCGACTTTCTGCCAAACCCGCCCAATCTGGGTGCTCTAGGTCATACCACATCCTGCCCTCTGGGGCATGGGGATGGGCAAAAATTCCATTGAGACAATAGAGGTTCCAGCCCTGAGGGGTAAAGTAATCTTGCAGGGCAGCTAAGTCCCTAGCATTGGAACCCCAACCGTGAAGCAAAACCAGATTTTTAGCCAGAGCCGGATCAGAGCGTTCGGGCAAGGCCGGTATGGAAATAACACCTAACTTGGAAGCGATCATGGGGACTTTGGAATGGGACTTAACGCCGGAACGGTGGTCTAGCCAGGGATGAGGTCTAGCCAGGACGATCGCCCCAGGTGCGGCGCGGAGCGCCGCACTCTTCCGCCTTAAGTTGGTAGCCGATTATTTGAGCTTTTGTTTAACAAACTGTAGCACCTGGGCAAGCTGTTGTTTGAGTTTACCCACCTCTGCTTCCAAATGTTCCACTCGGGCATTGAGGGCTGCAATGTGTTCAGACTGATCGCCAGGGGCCCCTTGAGGTGCAGGGGGGGCAGAGGTTGGAGATATTGAGGGGGGACGCTTACGAGCCTTCTGCATGGCGGATTTAATCGCAGCCATGAGATCACTCTTCTCAAAGGGTTTCTCAATAAATTCAAAAAATTCAAAGGGTTCAGAAAGCTTTTCCGTAACTTCTTCTTTCCGTCCCGACATCACCACTAAGGGAATTCGCTGCAACACGTCATCGGCTTGAACGTGTTGGAAAACTTCCCACCCACTCATTTTTGGCAGGATGAAGTCCAGCATGATCAGATTGGGATGCTCTTGTTTAATTAGGTTGAGCCCTTCTACCCCATCTTTAGCCTCTAGCAGCTCAAAGTCACCTTTCGGTAACATTTCATTGACTCGCATCCGAATCACTCGGCTGTCATCAATAACCAAAATCTTATGGGCTGACACGACTGAACTCCTCAATACCGAGTTTTG
>JBEAPM010000381.1:0-5522 GCA_041164445.1 Cyanobacteriota bacterium | reverse complement strand
TTGGGTGGCGCACTGCTCTGTGCAATCCACGGTGCCACGGTAGAAAACACCCTGTTTGAAGATGGTGAATCTGCCACCACCTTCCGCGCCTTTGAACCCACTCAAGCAGAAGAAACCTACTCCATGGTGACGGCAAACCGCTTCTGGTCTCAGATTTTTGGGATTGCCTTCTCCAACAAGCGTTGGTTGCACTTCTTCATGTTGTTTGTTCCCGTCATGGGCTTGTGGATGAGCTCCATCGGGATTGTGGGCTTAGCCCTCAACCTGCGGGCCTACGACTTCGTTTCTCAGGAATTGCGTGCTGCAGAAGACCCTGAATTTGAAACGTTCTATACAAAAAATATTCTCTTGAACGAAGGTCTGCGAGCTTGGATGGCTCCGGCAGATCAACCCCACGAACATTTTGTATTCCCTGAGGAGGTTCTCCCCCGTGGTAACGCTCTCTAGTCCAATGGGTGGCCGCGACCTAGAATCTTCCGGTTACGCATGGTGGGCAGGTAATGCCCGTCTGATTAACCTTTCCGGTAAGCTTCTCGGTGCTCACGTTGCCCACGCTGGTTTAATTGTTTTCTGGGCCGGTGCCATGACCCTGTTTGAGGTCGCCCACTTTGTGCCCGAAAAGCCCCTCTATGAGCAAGGCTTCATTCTCCTTCCCCACTTGGCAACCCTCGGCTTTGGTATTGGCCCTGGTGGTGAAGTGGTAGATACCTTCCCCTACTTTGTAGTGGGTGTATTGCACATTATTTCTTCTGCGGTTCTCGGTCTAGGCGGGATTTACCACGCGCTGCGTGGGCCCGAAGTTTTGGAAAGCTATTCCAACTTCTTCAGCCAAGACTGGAAAGATAAGAACCAAATGACCAATATCATTGGTTACCACCTGATCCTACTGGGTTGCGGTGCCCTCTTGCTGGTGTTCAAAGCCATGTTCTTTGGTGGCGTTTACGACACTTGGGCTCCCGGTGGTGGTGCGGTTCGCGTCATTACGAACCCAACCCTCAACCCTGCCGTTATTTTTGGTTATCTCGTAGCATCTCCCTTTGGTGGCGAAGGTTCCATCATTGGTGTCGATAACATGGAAGACATCATTGGGGGTCACATTTGGGTTGGTTTAACCTGTATTGCTGGAGGTGTCTGGCATATTCTCACCCGTCCCTTTGGTTGGGTGCGCCGTGCCTTCATCTGGTCTGGTGAAGCTTACCTCTCCTACAGCCTTGGTGCCTTGTCCCTGATGGGCTTTATTGCCTCCATCTACGTTTGGTTCAACAACACCGCTTACCCCAGTGAATTCTACGGCCCCACCAACGCTGAGTCTTCTCAAGCTCAGTCTTTCACTTTCTTGGTGCGTGACCAACGCTTAGGTGCCAACATCGCCTCTGCCCAAGGTCCTACCGGTCTGGGTAAATACCTGATGCGCTCTCCCACTGGTGAAATCATCTTTGGTGGTGAAACCATGCGCTTCTGGGACTTCCGTGGCCCTTGGCTGGAACCCCTCCGTGGTCCCAACGGCTTAGATCTCGATAAGCTGCAAAATGATATTCAGCCCTGGCAAGTGCGTCGTGCGGCAGAATACATGACCCACGCCCCTAACGCTTCCATCAACTCTGTGGGCGGGATCATCACTGAGCCGAACTCTGTGAACTTTGTGAACCTGCGTCAATGGTTAGCCGGGTCTCACTTTATCCTCGGTTTCTTCTTCCTGGTCGGTCACCTCTGGCACGCGGGTCGTGCTCGTGCGGCGGCGGCTGGATTTGAGAAAGGGATCGATCGTTCTACTGAGCCTGTTTTGGCCATGACGGATTTGGATTAAGCAACCGTTGTTCTTTTGAACGTGCGTTGGCTCTAAATCCAATCCTCTAGATCCAAATTAAAGATCCATTCTGGTCTTCCAGGGTGGATCGTTTTTTATGATTTGGCTTCATGCTGGCAAGTTTAAGTGCCAAGATCCCTGTAGACCCAAGAACTTGATGGATGCGAGGCTGTCATCAGTTCACGATGCCATGAGATTACGCACAAACTCGATCGCGTTGTCCCGAATTTCTGAGGGCGCTCCATCCCCGAGTTCCCCGTCTAAATAAGCGATTAAGACCTGATCGAGGATGACTTTGAACTGCTTGCCCGGCTTATATCCCAAGTCTTTAAGATCCGTTCCGGTGATCGGGGGCTTAACCCAGCGCCAGTGGTTCAGGTATTGCCATAGCGATCGTCGTACCTGCCGATCGTCTATTTTTAAGGCGAGCAAAATTAAAGTCGGAACTTTATAGGGGCGTAGGCACTGAACCAGGGTTCTTGGCTTCAGGGGCTGGGCTGATCCGCTAACGATCGTTTTCGTCTCTTGGATCAAGTTTTTGAGGTGTTCTTGAACCCGGGGAAAATCAGCCAGACGTTGCAGACTCTCCAATGGCAGTTGTAATTTCAGGGCAACGGCATGGGTTTCGGGAGGCGTAAGGTGCAACAACAAAACCTCCACCAGCAAAAGCCAATGGGACAGGGGCGCTTCCGTAGGGGGGATTTTCAGATGGCGGATGCAATAATCTGCTAGGCGAACCTGTCGCCATAAGCCTGGGGTCAGTTCCAGGTGACGATGAATACAGCGCAGTGCCTTTAATTCTCCCAAGAGTTGTAGGGCGGTTTTCCAGTAAGGGGCTTCAAATAAATATTGCAGTTCCGCCCTGAGGCGGGTTTGTAGGGCAGGAGCCACCCCATTCTCAGCCTGGGTACGATCGTAAATGCCACTTTCGATCGCATATTGAATTGAAGCAAGGGTTTGGGGCTCGAGGCTAAAACCCAAACGCACTGCAAAACGCACTGCTCGGTAAATGCGGGTTGGATCTTCAATAAAGCTATTGGAATGGAGCACCCGCACCACCCCCGCCTGCAAATCCATCAACCCGCCAAAGAAATCCAGTAATTCTCCGGGCTGGGGAGGAGTTAGACGGAGAGCCAGGGCATTAATGGTAAAGTCGCGGCGGTATAAATCCTGGCGGATAGAACTGGCCTCCACTTCTGGGTTCGCCGCCGGATAGGGATAGAACTCTGTGCGGGCTGTGGCAATATCCACCCACAGCGATCCCAGATGGGGATCCTGATGCCAGAGCAGAGCAGCGGTCTGAAAGCGACCATGCACCTCCAAGCGGGTACCGGGGTACTGCTCTAAGAGGGCTTGGGCGAGATCCACCCCCGCTGCTTCAGTCCAAGGGGCACAGGTTTGCCCGGGGTGACATCCATCCACCACCAGATCCATATCTTGGAGCAGCAACTCCTTCTCCAACGGATTCGCCCGGTTTAACGCCAGATAGGCATCTCGCACTGCCCCCCCCACCAAGTAAAGATGCCAACCCCGTTGGGCTGCTGCTGCTGCGGCGGTTTCTAAAAAGTGCCAGAGCGCTGGAACTAACTGTGTTGCAAGTAATCCCCAGGGGCTAGTCGGTAAGGCAGGACAAGCCGCGATCGCAGGGGACATATCCTGATCGTCTGCAAATTTGGGGGGATGTAACCGCCGCAACAAATCTGTGCGGGTCACAATGCCCAGTAAGCGCCCCTGCTCTAATACTGGTAACCGACCAATATCGTAGGTCACCATGAGATGTTGAATCTCTGGTAAAGGCGTATGGGGTGTAATGGTTTTGGGCTCTAGGGTCATGTAACCCTTTACCGGTGCATGGGCAAAACCATGATGCAGAGCAAGGTCAATGTCCCGCCGGGAAATAATTCCCAGCAACGTGCCTCGATCGTCCACCACCGATAACCCTGAATGACCATAACGCAATAGAATGCGCTGGGCTTCGGCAATGGTTGTGCGGGGCAAAATCGTGCGCACGGGGGAAGACATTAGCTCCCGCGCCACCGGAGGGAAGGGAATTTGTTGGCGGATAGCCTTGAGAATGTCTGCCATTAATGCTGCCACAGACTCCTTGGTCTCCTCGGGCTGAAGATGATAGGTCAACGTTGCCGCCCGGGGATGCCCCCCTCCCCCGAGGGGTTTAAAGACCGTCAACAGATTCACCTCGCCACAGCGCGATCGACCAATAAACACAACCCGGTTATAGGCTTCTCCTGCCGTTTGAGGATAATGCACCGCCAAGATCAAGACATCACTGTCGGTTAGATCGATTAACTGAGCGGCTAAGGTCGATAACCCGGGGACAAATTCTGGAGTGGAGAGCAGCACCCAGGCTAACTGAAGACCATGCAGCGTTTCCTGGGCTAAGCGATCGAGGGCGGGGCTCAAGAGCGGCTGTAACTGGGGTGAAAAACTCCCCTCCACATATTCACCGATCGCCGTCATACTAGCTTCCTGTTCCATTAACCAAGCTAAGGCGAAGGCATCCCGTGGCGTGGTGTATTCAAAGGTTAAAGACCCCGTATCGGCATGAATGCCCAGGGCCATAACCGTGGCTTCCCAACTCTTCAGCGTCACCTGAGCACGCTGCAATCGTTCGACAATCAAGGTGGTAGTAGCCCCCACCGCCTCCACTTGCCGAACCACAGAGAGACCGGGTGCCACCTTTAAGGGAGCCGCACTAGGATGATGATCGTAAAGATAAATACCAGTGAGATGATTGAGATCAAACCATTCTGCTGCCTTGCCAAACCTCGATCGGGCTTGGGCATCCACTAAATGGAGGGTTTTAATTTGAGAGGGAACCACCGATCGCCGCTCAATTAAAGGGTAAGCATCTCGGTGTAAAGACAGAAAAGCCTTAACGCTAGGATGCATTCCCCCCGTAAGGACAATACGAGATCCCGGCAATAATTTTGCTAACCCAACTGCAGATCCGAGGGTGTCAAAATCAGCGGTCGTATGACAAAGAATAACATCCATGATAGCCTTTCAATGATTTAGATCATCTCGCCTGTTTCCATTAGATAGACCGATTAGAACAACCAGCCCCTCTCAATCTCGATTTTACGCATCTCCCAGCAATCTTGGAACACTCTGTCTTTTTCTGCACGATCCTCAATTATGGTACAACCTTTTTTCTCTGACCCCCTATCGGAAACGATCGGTACAACCTTAGTGATTGCCTATAAAGAGTCCACTGAACAACTGGAAAAGAGTTTGAATCAGGAGCAGCTTTTTTGTCAGGTTCTTCGCCAAGTCCATCGCCCTGAATATCAAAATTATGCCGCTGCCTATCTCTGTTTCCTCAATCATTTTGAAGCTTGGAAAATTGCAGCTCAATCGACCCAATCAAGCTTGATTGTAGAAGCCGATTTTGTGCCGGTTTTGGGCATGGGCAAACTTCCCTTTCCCCTCGAACCAGAGCGATCGAATGCTGGTTTTGCCTGGCTTTATACCTGTGCCCCTCAAATTTACTCCGTTTCTGCTCAGGGGTACGCTGTTGGTTTCTCTTCCTCCGCCGTTGCCTATGTACTAACGCCCTCCGCAGCTCAAGCCTTACTGGACTTTGCACAAACCATAATTGAGCAGGCTGACCCGACTCAGTATCTCACCTGGGATAGTTCCGTTGAAGGGTTCCTCCGGGCAAGAGGTTTTCGCTGTTATGTGCCCTTCCGCAACT
>JBEAPM010000380.1:0-12326 GCA_041164445.1 Cyanobacteriota bacterium | reverse complement strand
GTTGGATGAAGCCCTCCACAGCCCCATCTGGGCGCAGGTTCGGCTTACCGCTCCCTGGGATCAAGAATCCAGTACTGATACCTCCAGCGATGCTCCTGACTCTACCCCGGATCCGGCACCTGAACTTGCCACTAAAGTGATCAGTCGGAATAAGCCCGTTGCGGTGAATCCACTGAAGCAAAGTCAACCCTTAGGGGCTTCCCTCGCCTTTTTAGGGATTCGAGGGATGATGCCCCTCTTCCACGGGTCTCAGGGCTGTACCGCCTTTGCCAAAGTCATGCTAGTGCGACACTTCCGGGAAGCCATTCCCCTGTCCACGACGGCAATGACGGAGGTAACAACGATTCTGGGAGGTGAGGATAATATCGAGCAGTCTTTGCTGACTTTGTTGGAAAAGTCCAAACCAGAGATTGTTGGCTTACTGACCACTGGCCTTACGGAAACCCGAGGAGATGACATGGCGGGGATTTTACGAACCCTTCGCCAACGTCAAGCTGACATTGCTGAATTGCCGATCGCTTTTGCCTCTACTCCTGATTTCAAAGGCGCACTGCAGGATGGCTATGCGGCAGCGGTGGAGGCGATCGTTCGGGATATTCCCGTAGAGGATCCGGTGGGGGCTGGTTTTATGGCGGCTCCGACCGACTCCACTCCGACCCAGGTGACGGTACTGGCGGGTGCCTCCTTGGCTCCTGGGGATGTGCAGACCCTGAAGGATATGGTCACGGCTTTTAACCTCACCCCCATCATCCTGCCGGATCTGTCTACCTCTTTAGATGGTCACCTTTCCGTGGGCTACAACACCGTAACCACCGGGGGGACAACCCTATCCGAGTTACGATCGTTGGGGCAATCGGCCTTTACCTTGGCGGTGGGTCAGACCATGACCACTGCAGCGGAAATCCTACAGCAACGCTTTGGCACCCCCTTTACGGTGTTTAACAGTTTGCGAGGACTGGCAGCGGTCGATCGCTTTCTCCAGGAGCTTTCGGAACTGAGTGGCCAACCCGTCCCCCCTCGTTTTCTGCAACAGCGCAGCCAACTTCAGGATGCGATTCTTGATGCCCACTTTTTCTTTGGGCGGAAACGGGTGGCTCTGGCCCTAGAACCTGAACTGTTGCACAGTGTTGCCTGGTGGTTAACCACCACCGGGGCGCAACTGCATGCCGCAGTAACCACCACTAAATCCAAACAGTTAAAGGATTTGCCCATCGATACCGTAACGATCGGCGATCTGGAGGACTTTGCGGAACTAGCCCAAGGCGCAGATTTACTCATTGGAAATTCCAATCTAAAAGCGGTGTCCACTCAACTGAATATTCCCCTCTATCGGATGGGGTTTCCCATCTTCGATCGGCTCGGTAATGGTCACCGTTCCACGATCGGTTATTCGGGAACGACCCAACTCTTATTTGACATCGGCAATATCTTCCTCGAATCCGAGGAAACCCATGCCCACGCTCAAGTTCAGGCTTGGCGAGAGGGGGACATTTAGGGAAAGTTTTTAGGTCACAGTTTTGGGCAATTCAACTCAGCCTCAAAACTGAATACTGAACACTCACACTTTGGGACTTAGACTACTATGAAAATTGCATTCACCACTAAAGACTCTGTTCACATCAATGCTCACTTTGGCTGGGCAAGCTTTATTGATACCTATGAAGTAGATAACAACGGCTATACCTTTCTGGAGACTTTGGAATTTGCCAAAAATCTCAAGGAAGATGGCAACGAAGACAAGTTAGAGCCCAAGCTCACGGCCCTCAAGGATTGCACGATCGTTTACGTTTCAGCGATCGGGGGCAGTGCCGCTGCCCGTTTAATTCAATCCAACATTACGCCGATTAAGGCCCAGTCCGAAGAGGATGAAATTCAGGAAGTACTGGGACGACTGGTACAAACCCTGAAGGGCAACCCACCGCCTTGGCTCCGCAAAGCTTTGGCCAAGGGTCAGTCCCGCAGTTTTGAGGATGAAACCCAATTTGAAACTATTGAAGAGGAGGTTCTTGTATGATTGCCGTTGCTAACCCCACGGAAGCCCCTGCTGTAGTAGCCACCACTACCGTTGAAAATTCCCTCTTTCTCAAAGCGATCGTCCATCAAATCCGGGCGAACGATGCCTATGGCACCTATCGCAACTGGTCCGATGCGTTATTACTGAAGCCCTATATTCTCTCGAAAAAAGAACGTCGCGCTATCCCCGTGGAAGGTGACGTGGAACCCCTGACCATGAGTCGAATTTTAGGGTTTTATCGAGCGATCGCTGCCCGCATTGAGGAAGAAACCAACCAACTGGCCCAAGTGGTGGTGGATCTCAGTCACGAAGGATTTGGCTGGGCCCTGATTTTTTCAGGTCGCCTGATCTTAGTCTCCAAAACCCTGCGGGACGCACAACGGTTTGGCTTTGACTCCTTAGAAAAGCTCGATGCCGAAGGCGAAAAACTCGTACAAAAAGGGATTGAGCTTGCCCGCAAATTTCCGGAAGTTTGCGATGTCTAAGGGCTGTCCTAGACAACCTCAACCTCACCTACTCCGATCGCTATGACTACTACGCAAACCCATCCCACTGTTGATGAGCTAAAAACTCAAATTAAAAAGCTCAACAGTAAAGCGGGTCAGATGAAGATGGATCTGCATGACATTGCTGAGGGTCTCCCCACTGACCTCGATAAACTGCCCGAAGTATCGGCTCGCACCTACAACATTTACTGCGAGTTACGAGAACTGAAACAACAGCTTAAAATCCTGGAGGCTGCTCAATGATGACCTTACCGAAAACCTTAACCCAGTTCAATCAACTCCACGATGCCGAAGAATACTTTGAATTCTTTGGTCTCTCCTACGACCCCCAGTTGGTGAACATCAATCGCCTGCACATTTTGCGGAAATTCTCCCAACTGATGGCCACTGTGGATAAAAGTCTCAGCGATGCGGAGAAACTGGAGGCTTATCGTGAAGCGCTGCAAAGTGCCTACAACGTCTTCCTCACCTCCTCTTCGGTTGAAGAAAAACTGTTCAAGGTTTTCCAAAAGAAACCTGGTAACGTCGTCATGATGTCCGATATTGAAATGGAATAGTCAACGACATGTTGCCCGAACTCACGCCCACTGAAATCGATCGCTACCGCCGCCAGATCATGTTGCCCGGTCTTGGGGATACTGGCCAGCGTCAGTTAAAAAACACCACCGCCTTGGTTACTGGGGTGGGTGGTCTCGGTGGGACGGCTGCCCTCTACCTCGCAGTAGCAGGGGTGGGGAAATTGATTCTGGTGCGGGGGGGCGACCTGCAACGGGATGATCTCAATCGTCAGATCCTCATGACGGATGACTGGGTGGGGAAACCCAGAGTGTTCAAAGCTCAGGAAACCCTGGCCAAGCTCAATCCTGACATCACGATCGAAGCGATTTGTGAGTATGTCAGTGCCGACAACATTGAGCCACTGGTACAACAAGCCGATATTGCCTTGGACTGTGCCTTTGACTTCAAAGAGCGGGACTTACTCAATGCAGCCTGTGTGAAGTTCCAAATTCCCATGGTCGAAGCAGCCATGAACAGCATGGAAGCTTACTTAACCACGATCGTTCCGGGGAAAACCCCTTGTTTGACCTGTCTCTTTCCCGAAAAGCCAGAGTGGGATCGCTGGGGCTTTGGGGTACTGGGGGCCGTGTCTGGCACCCTCGCCTGTCTCGCAGCACTGGAAGCCATCAAACTCATTACGGGTTTAGGTGAACCCCTGCTGGGACAGTTACTGACCATGGACTTAGCCCGAGCCAACTTTGCCAAACGTCGGCCATACAAAGATCCCCACTGTCCCGTATGTGGCAAATTGTGGCCCAACCATTGATGACAAACTCATGAATGACGAACTCATGAATGGTGAACCGAATGGTATTGATTAACTTCAGTTTTGCCTGTTGCTGCGGTGCGGCTCTGCTGAACACCCACAACTAACAAACTTACCTATCCCTCCTTCCCATGCTCCTTGCACCATTCCTGTTCTTTGGATTAGCGATCGTCTCCTGGCGATTTGCCCAGCACCACCCCGATGATGTGGGCCGGTTCCTTGGACTGAGTTCCACCCTAGTCTGCTTGGTGGTCGCTCTCATGACCGCTTCTCTGATCTTACAAGGACTGATGTTTGTGGGGCTGTTACTTTATCCCCTTTGTTTCAGTCAGTTTGAGCGATCGTGACAGCAACTGAATAGGTGAGACATTGCACTCTCTCCCTAACGCCTCTCCTTTTGGGGAGACCAGACCCCATCCCTCATGACTTAACCCTTAAACCTTTCCCATACCACAGGAGAACAACCATGGCCGTTACCCTCACTGAAGTCGCTGAACTTCGCCTCAGAAGCTTTGTACGGGGCACCCCAAACTATACCCCTAACCGTGGCATTCGCCTTGCAGTCAAGGACGGTGGGTGCAACGGCTATGAATACGACATCAAAATTAGTGACTCCCCTAATCCTGATGACGAAGTGACGCTATCCGGAAACCTACAGGTTTTCGTCGATCCCAAGAGTGCTCCTCTCCTGGATGGCATTGTGGTGGATTATGTGGATGGTCTGCTGGAAAGCGGTTTCAAATTCACCAATCCCAACGCCACCGACACCTGCGGTTGTGGCAAGTCTTTCCAAGCGGGAGACTGCACCCCTAGCGGAACGCCCTGTTCCTAATTCCCCATTAAAACGGGATTGAGTAGAGGGGAGTGAGGCTCCTTCATTCCCTACCACTAACCTATATTTCAACAAGAATCCACTATGGCTACTTTTCAAGTTCACCTAATCAACAAAAAGCGAAACATTGACATCACCATCCCCGTTGATGAAGACACCTACATCCTCGATGCAGCAGAAGAACAAGGGTTAGAATTACCCTTCTCCTGTCGGGCAGGTGCCTGCTCTAGCTGTGTGGGCAAAATGGTTGAGGGAGAGATTAACCAGGAAGATCAGTCTTTTCTGGATGATGAACAGATGGCAAAAGGCTTTGTCTTGTTATGCGTTGCCTATCCCCGATCGGACTGCACGATTAAAACCCACATGGAAGCCTATTTGGTGTAAGGGATCTTTCAATACCCCATTGTAGATTTTTCGAGGTGCCCTCTCTAGGTGGGGAATCATTATGAGTTTCACGAGGAACTGAAACTTATCAGTTGGAGATTTTGGTCATGTTTACTGGCTTTACAATTTCTGGTTCGTCATTGTCATTACTGAATGTTGGTGAACAGGGTGTCATTTCTCGGTTCACTAACACGGATACCACTACTACTCAAACCCTAAAAAGCTTGGGATTGGATTTAGGCACATCAATTCAGATTGTGAAGCGATTTCCAACTGTTGTTGTGAGCACTGGAGCAGCGCAAATTCCGCTCACCAAGTCCCTCAGTCGCGCTATTTATGTGCGTACTTATTGTACCTAGTTTCGTATTGTCCATTAATCACTTGATGAGGTTTACATCATGAGTTTTGTCACTGGTTTAACGTTTGGTCAAACAGATTGGACTCCCCAATTTCTCAAAGATATTGCTAGAGAAACCTGTTTGGGCTGTGGTCGTTGCTTTAAGGTTTGCGGCCGCAATGTAATGGCTTTAATTGCCTTGAATGATGAAGGTGAAGTCGTTGATGAGGATGACGATGATGATGAAGTGGAACGTAAGGTGATGACGGTGGTCAACGCCAATAATTGCATCGGCTGCCAAGCTTGCGATCGGGTTTGTCCCAAGGGTTGTCACAGCTACGAGCCATTACCGGCCTAGCTTCTGTTCATTTCTTCTGGACTGCGGTGTACCCATCAGTCTCATGACAAGTGCAAAGCCTGATGGGTACACTAACCCACCCCTAACCCCTCCCAAGAGGGGAATCGACCCTCCCCTAACCCCTCCCAAGAGGGGAACTAACTCACCCCTAGCCCCTCCCAAGAGGGGAACTAACTCACCCCTAATCCCTACCCCCTACCCCCTAATCCCTCTATGAGGAGATTGGAGCAGTACAGTATCCCGCAGAGGTTACGATGACGACGCTAGTTGATACCCCTAACTCAACCGAACAGCCCCTTCTACACCGGGAGTGGATGGCATACTACGAAGCGGTAAAGGGACGGCCACCCCGTGAAACCTTGCGGTTTGCCCTCGATCGCTTTGACCTTATTCCTGAGTCTCAATCCAGTCCGCAGATCCGTCAGATCAATCCTTCACGGTTTGCTGTTGACTTAGGGTGTGGGGATGGCCGAGATACGGTTGAAATTCTGCGGCGGGGGTGGCAGGTACTGGCGATCGATGGGTCACCGGAAGCGATCGATCGTTTACTCCAGCGGCCAGACGTTAATCCCACGGCTTTCCAGACAAGGGTCGAAAAATTTGAATCCCTGACCTTACCGCCCAACAGTACGGATCTGGTCAACGCTAGCTTTTGCCTCCCGTTTTGCCCCGCAGAGCAATTTTCCACCATGTGGGCAACGATCGTAGACTCTCTGCACGTCGGAGGGCGACTGAGTTGTCACTTATATGGCGATCGAGATTCTTGGCGCAAATATCCGAACTTATGCTTCCACCGCTACGCCGAAGTACAAGACTTACTCACCGCCTTTGACCTGGAATTATTCAAAGAAGAAGAACACCCCGGCGTTACCCCCCTCGGCGAAGAACGCTACTGGCATATTTTTCACATTGTGGCCCGAAAACGATGAATGCTCTCACTCCCGATTTTAAAACCATTGCCCTCACGGATCTTGCCCCGAGCAGTCAGGCAACGGTAATTCCCTCCTGGTATCAGGTGCCGGAGGAAATTAAGCAACTGCTCTTAGCGGCGGTACTCGCCTGGGAAGACACAGCGCGTTCTGAACAATTTATCCTGCAAGCGCTAGATCACCCCGACGCAACCCTAGAAGTGTTAGTCAGTGCCTATCGCTACTTCTTTTATAAAAATAACGACCCCATGGCCCGGCGGTTAGCCCTACAAGTCATGGAGCAGATTAAGGTAGAGGAAGGTTTACCGGATGAGTGGGAGAAACTGGAGGAGATTTTTCAGCAACGATTCTACGATCCCCCCATTCGTCTTTACTTAAGTGCTTATACCGCACTGGGGGTCATGTTAGCCCGCTGGGGAGCCTATGAGGCCGCGATCGAAATCTCCAACCATGTCAAAAGTGTTGATGAACGTAACGAATTTGGGGCTGGAGTTATTCTCAACATTCTCAGTCCCGAAGACTAACGAGGTACTCCCATGAATTCCCAAGATTGGTTTGTCGATGAAACTGGCACCTGTCAACCTCGCCCCGCTGCCCGCACTTGGGACTTGCTGCGGGAACACTACTATCTTCATCAATTTCTCACTGAAATTCTGGACACGATCGCTAAGGCATCAAATGAACTAGAAGAGTGGGACTATCTTCCTCAAATTCGGAGAAAAGTACGGCAACTGCTCATTAATTCCTATTGGGTTAGAACACAACACGGTTCACCCGATATTCCCACCGGCTCCCATGTATTCACCCTATACGATGAAATTGGTTATCCCTTGACTATACAAAACGTCACCACCAAACCAGGGATCAAATCCTCCATTCATAACCATGGCACTTGGGGCGTTGTGTTTCAAATTTCTGGGCAGGAAAAGCATACCTTCTGGCGCAAAATAAATACCCCAGAAGAATCTTTCCGAATTGAAAAAGTGGGAGAACATATTCTTGAACCTGGGGAAATTATTAGTTTTCATCCCGATGCCATCCACCAAGCTGAAACGATCGGGGAGGAGAATGGACTCAGCTTTCAATTGTACGGGGATACCCAACCCAAGTCCCGTTTTCAATTTGAACTAGAAACCCAAACCGCTAGGCGATTTTAACGACCCACCCCTAGCCCCTCCCAAGAGGGGAACACCCACCCCTAGCCCCTCCCAAGAGGGGAACGAGCCCAACTCAAAACTACTTCCCATGACGACTATCACTTTTTACGAAAAACCAGGTTGTATTAATAACACCAAACAGAAAACCCTTTTACAAGCAGCCGGGCATAATGTTGATGCCCATAACTTGCTCACAGAACCCTGGACAAGGGAACAGCTACGCCGCTTTTTTAGCGATCGTCCTGTGGCGGAATGGTTTAATCCCACCGCGCCCGCCATCAAATCTGGTCAAGTCAAGCCCAGTGAATTAGATGCGGAAACGGCCCTAACTTTAATGCTGCAGGATCCCCTCTTAATTCGCCGCCCCTTAATGCAGGTCAACGATCGCTATGAAGTTGGTTTCAACCCAGCGATCGTTGATGCCTGGATTGGCTTAAAAACAGCCGTGCAGGACGATCTAGAAACCTGCCCCAACACCCTAACCCCTAACCCCTAAAACCTAACTCAAAACTCATCATTCAAAACTCAAAACTACTCCCTAACCCCTACTCCCCATGACCACTCCCCAACCAGAAACCCAACCAGACGAGCAACGCCAGCAACAGTATCTTGAATTAGTGGATCAGTTACTCCAATGTCCCAACGGACAAGAACCAGAGGTTTTAGATCGTTCACCGGAATTATTAGACGCTGGTTTTGTAAAAGTATTAATGCAAACCGCCACCTATTTTGCCCATCAGAACAATGCTGAAAGTGCCAAGTTTTTGATTTTTATCGCCCGTGAGTTATCCCACCAACTCGGTCTATACCCTCAAACCCCAGAGGCTTAATTTTGCCAGACATTACCGCCAATGGCAAAAGTCACTCCAGGAGAGTCACGTCTACTTTATTACTAAAAAGTTATTAACTGTGCTTTTAGATACAAGGAAAATTAGCCAGATTTGTTAAATTGAGGATCGTTCGGGTTATGTTCAGCCCATTGCCTTTAGCTCACGTTTCTCAATGATGCCTCGCTATTTTTTTCAACAATCTAGCTCGCTTTGCCTGCTCTTGCTCAGTGTCGTAGTGGGGTTAAGCACGATCGGCTGTAATACTACCCCGCCAACCTCTACGGACAATCTCGAAAATAATACTAACCAGTCCACCACAGCCCCCACTGAAACCACCACCATTACTGTTTCTGCGGCTGCCAGTCTTCAAGATGCCCTAGAGACGATCGCCACGGACTTTCAAGCTGCTGCTCCGGAAATCCAAGTAGAGTATAACTTTGGTTCATCGGGCTCTCTACAACAACAAATTGAGCAAGGTGCGCCCGTAGATGTCTTTTTCTCTGCGGCAGTTAAACAAATGGACACCTTAGGGGAAAAAGACCTGATTGTGCCCGAAACTCGTCGGGATGTAGTCGCCAATAGTTTAGTCCTCATTGCGCCCCAAGCCTCCACCCTAGTCATTCAAGATCTTGCGGAACTGGCGACTACCCCCTTTCAGTATTTTGCCGTGGGAGAGTTCGGAAGTGTTCCTGCTGGACAGTATGCTCAGGAAGCTTTTGAGAAACTGGACTTACTGGAGCCTCTCCAAGCTAAATTTGTTTTTGGGAGTAGCGTTCGCAATGTGTTATCTGCCGTGTCCAGTGGTAACGCTGAACTGGGTATCGTCTACGCCACTGATGCAGTACTCTCCGATCAGGTTAAGGTTTTACTCACGGTGCCTGAAGATTTACACCAACCTATTCGCTACCCGATCGCTATCCTCAAAAACAGTACTCACCCTGAGGCATCCCAAGTCTTTATTGACTTCCTACAAGAGGACACAACTCAACAAACCTTTGCTGAATTTGGGTTTGTGCCCTTATCCAACTAGAGGATCCCATGCTTGACTTCTCTCCCCTTTGGATTTCCTTACGCATTGCCACCTGTGCAACGGCGATCACGGTTTGCCTCGGCATTAGTGCGGCGTACTGGATGCAACGCTACCAGGGACGCTGGCGATCGCTGTTGGATAGTGTGTTGTTATCTCCATTAGTGTTGCCACCTACGGTACTCGGCTTTTTACTGTTGCTGCTCCTGAGCCAAAATAGTCCCCTCGGCAAACTCCTCAATCCGATCGGTTTGAATATTGTCTTTACCTGGTATGCCGCCGTACTCACCGCCACTGTGGTCAGTTTTCCCCTCATGTATAAGACCATGCGCGGTGCCTTAGACCAAATTGATACAAATTTACAACAGGCGGCCAGAACCTTGGGGGCTTCTGAGTTGCAACTCTTCTGGAAAATTGTTCTGCCCCTCACTTTACCCAGTTTAGTGGCGGGAACCACCCTAGCCTTTGCCCGAGCCTTAGGGGAGTTTGGAGCAACCCTCATGGTAGCGGGTAATATTCCCGGTAAAACCCAGACCATTCCCATGGCGATTTACTTTGCCGTGGAATCGGGAGATTTCCGGGAGGCGATGATCTGGACAGGGTGCATTTTAATCTTGACGTTGGGGGGACTCTCAATTCTGCAGGGACGATCGTTTTTACCCCAAGGACAGAGCCGATCTTCCTCTCGGACTGGAAAACGGAAAAGGCTTCTCTTGCCCCTGTTCCGCCGCTGGTGGAGCCCCCCTAAGCCAAGGACGAGGGCGAATCGAATCACGCCTCTGACGAACCCTGAGTCTAGTCGGTCTACTTCCTGGTCAGATCTGGTTTCTACAGCCCACCTTTCCGTCACGATCGTTAAAGCGCTACCCAACTTCACCCTCAACGTCTCCTTCTCCACCGATGGTCAACCCCTAGGACTCTTAGGGGCCTCAGGGGCCGGTAAAAGCTTAATTTTGCGCTGTATCGCCGGAACAGAAACCCCCGATTCGGGCAGAATCATTCTCAATGGTCGCGTTCTCTTTGATTCTGAAAAAGGCATTAACATCCCCAGTTGCGATCGTCACGTTGGCATCCTCTTTCAAAACTATGCCCTCTTTCCCCATCTTTCCATCGCCGAAAATATCGCCTTTGGCTTACCTAAAAGAATCTCCGCCCAGGAGAAAGAAGACATCATCAACCGGGAGCTAGCCGCCGTCCATTTAGCAGGCTTTAACGATCGCTACCCCCATCAGCTATCGGGGGGACAACAACAGCGCATTGCCCTCGCCCGGGCCCTCGCTAGCCAACCGGAAGTCCTCCTCCTCGATGAACCCTTTTCTGCCCTCGATACCCACCTGCGCTCTCAAATTGAGCGGGATCTGCGGCTACGTTTGGCCCAGTTTCAAGGCATCACCTTTTTCATCACCCACAACATTGAAGAAGCCTACCGGTTTTGCCAGAACATCCTCCTCATGGAACAGGGACAAATCAACATTCTCGGTAGCAAAGCCGATGTATTAACTAATCCCCAAACCGTTCACGCCGCAAGGCTGACCGGCTGTAAAAATATTTCCCGCCTCATCCCGATCGATTCCCACCGCATCCAAGCCCTAGATTGGAACTGCACCCTAGAAGTTGCCCAACCCCTCTCCAGCCAGATCACCCATGTGGGGATGCGGGCGCACCAGCTTGAATTCTTAGAAACCCTCAGTTCCGTTACCCACAATCCAGCTCTCCCCCACGATCCTTTTCTCTCTTCCTCTACCCCCCTGCCGCCCTCCACGACCCCCATTTTCTGGCACCCCGAAACCGCCCCTCAGACCTTAGAAACCCAGACCGCGATCGATTGTTGTCCCACCGCCTTACTGGATTCCGACAACCTTCCCGTCAATACCTTCCCCTGCTGGCTAACCATGACCAGCGAAACCCCCCATCGCGTTACCCTCTACCTCAAACTGCACCATCCCTCCAGCGATCCCCAGGATTACGATTTGCAAGTTGAAGTCTTTCGGGACAAATGGAAAATGCTGAAAAGTATGCCATTCCCCTGGTCAATTCACCTGGATCCCCAGCGTTTAATCCTGTTGCGGTAAAGGATCCTCGCTCTTAAAGCCTGATTTTGACTGAAATTCTCAAAATGCCCACCTGGCCCCGATCGTAGCCCTAGACGATCGCGGCCAGGTGAGTCCGGCTGCCAAAAAGTTCCCGTAAAATGCTAGACAACGTGTTTAATGATTGTTATAGTAGTTTTCCGTGAGAAAAACGGGTAATGGGTGACGCAGGCTCGAAGAAAGGTCAACGTTCCTCATAAACTCGCCCGAGCGGCCGTTACTGGCTAACTTGCATGAGCATTTCAGTAAAACTTCTCCGTAAGGCTACTGTTGTCTGCTCCCGGATACTGAGGTCTAACCTTAAGTCTTTGCAAGTGTTTTAGGTTTACTGAATTGCATAGCTTTAAGGCTGTTAAAGCCTTCGTAGTCCAAGCCCATCACTGTTCGCAGTTTTGGCCTGCTGCATAAAGCATGTAGTGACGTATGTCTTGGCTTTAGCCAAGAAGTCCAGAACGTTGTTTCTGGTCTGTTTTTTCGTGTGTTTACACAATGGCAGGAGAGTAAAGCCGTGTCTATTGGCATTCTCGGTACCAAATTA
>JBEAPM010000379.1:0-9652 GCA_041164445.1 Cyanobacteriota bacterium | reverse complement strand
AAAAATATCGATACATTCGTCCAGAATATGCCACAATAACCGGGTTAGAAACCATCCTACAGGCATCCACCGGTCTTATGTCTTTCCCCAGAGCAAGCGGTATTCTGCTACACCCCACTTCTTTCCCCGGCCCCTACGGAATTGGTGACCTTGGTCCTGCAGCCTACCGCTTCATTGATTTTTTGGCTGCAAGTCAACAAAAGCTGTGGCAAATTCTCCCCCTCGGTGCTCCTGGATTCGGCAATTCCCCCTATCTGGCCTATTCTGCAATGGCGGGAAACCCCTTACTGATTAGCCCCGATCGCTTAGCGGAGCAGGGGTTATTACCAGCCTCAGATTTAGCGCCACTGCCAGCGGAGTCTCCGGATCAAGCAAGCTTTGAGGCGGCCGCACCTTTCAAGATGGCACTCTTCCGTAAAGCCTACGAAACCTTTAAGGCAAATAACCAAACCCAGCGTCAACAGGACTTTGAAGCATTTTGCCAAGAAAAAGCATCTTGGCTAGAAGATTACGCTTTATTTATGGCAATTAAGACCGCCCACGGTGGATCCGGTTGGACAAGTTGGGAAGAGGGATTAGTTCGGCGGGATCCTGTGGCGATCGCACGGTGGCGAGAGCAATTGCAGGATGACATTGCTTTTCAGAAATATTTGCAATTTGAATTTTTCAGTCAGTGGTCAGAATTACGTCGCTATTGTAACGATCGTGGCATTGAAATTATTGGCGATATTCCCATTTACGTTGCCCATGACAGTGTAGACGTATGGGCTAACCCTGAAAACTTCTGCCTCAATCCCCATAGTTTTCAACCGTCCCTGATGGCAGGGGTTCCCCCCGACTATTTCAGTGCCACGGGGCAACTGTGGGGCAATCCCGTTTATAACTGGGACTATTTACACCAGACGGGATTTGCCTGGTGGCTGCAGCGGTTTGAATCCTTGATGGACTATGTGGATATTATTCGCATTGACCATTTCCGAGGCTTGCAAGCTTACTGGGTTGTACCGGAAGGAGAAAACACTGCCATGAATGGTTGGTGGGTGGAAGCCCCCGGCTATGCCCTGTTTAATCGAATTCGGGAACACTTGGGCAAATTACCCATCATCGCAGAAGATTTGGGCATTATTACCCCAGAGGTGGATGCTCTACGGGATACCTTTGACTTTCCGGGGATGAAAATTCTGCATTTTGCCTTCGACTCCGGTACCGAGAACCCCTACCTGCCCTTTAACTACGGTAATGCAAACTGCGTGGTCTATACCGGAA
Organism: Cyanobacteriota bacterium; assembly: GCA_041164445.1. Lineage (GTDB taxonomy): Bacteria > Cyanobacteriota > Cyanobacteriia > Prochlorotrichales > Prochlorotrichaceae > JBEAPM01. Next base: position 8,386 of record JBEAPM010000379.1, on the reverse strand, counting down.
CCCATGACAACAACACCACCGTAGGCTGGTTTGAAGAACGATCGCTTCAGGAACAGTGGCGAGTGCTGCCTTACCTAGAGCATCGTAGTCCCCACGGCATTCACTGGGACATGATCCGTTTGGCTCTAGAAAGTGTGGCCAATCAAGCCATTATCCCCCTCCAGGATTTACTGGGACTCGGCACAGAAGCGCGGATGAACTTTCCCAGCCGAGCAGCGGGCAACTGGGGCTGGCGGTATCGTTCAGAGGCATTATTACCAGAAATTAGCGATCGTCTTGCACAACTCACCACTGCCCATGGACGGGGTACCTAGAGCGATCGAAGCCAGGCAATGAGTGCTTGGTTTGCGGCAATTTCATCCTCTTGAGTCCCTAAGTCAATGGTGCGCCCCGCAACGATCGCTTGATTCTGAATGTAAAAAGCTTTGTCCGGCTCTGCGCCCTGATAGAGGTCTTCTCGATCGAGGGTTAATTAACAGTTGTTGACCCCAGGGTTTTAATCTTGAGACCGAATTCCACCACCAGAGTACGAATAAACAGGGCGATGAGTTCAGCAGCAAATTCGTGAGTTTCTGAGGGCTAGACATTGTTCCAACCGATGCTAATGACTCGATTACGCCCCCAAGAACTTGTCCCAGGCCAGTTTGGCGGCCCCCACCATCCCCGCTTGATTGCCTAACTGGGCCGGTAGCACGGGTAAAGTCTCTGCAGAACTGAGTAACACCCGCCGGTACAGTTCCTTTTCTAAGGCAGGTAAAAAATAGCTGGCGCTGGCACTAATCCCCCCCCCCAGCACGATCGCTTCGGGGGTCAAAATATAGGCAATGCTGGCTAGACCGGCGGCAAGGGTGCGACCGTAGTGCTGCCAAAAGTCTAGGGCTTCCGGATCTCCAGCCGCCGCTCGATCGCCCCAGACCTGAGGATCGAGACCGGTTTGTCGTTGAATCGCTTGAATAGAGACATATTGCTCTAGGGAACCCGTATTGCCACTATTGCAGCAGGGCCCATCAGGATTGAGGGTAATAAGCCCCAGTTCTCCCGCCAGCCCAGACGGGCCCACATACAATTGGCCATCAAGAATAATTGCCCCCCCCACCCCCGTCCCCAGAGTGAGCATCACTAGATTATTGAACCGCTGACCCGCTCCTCGCCACGCCTCCCCAAGCCCCGCACAATTGGCATCATTGGCAATCACCACGGGACGCTGAGTTAAGGCTTCTAGGCGATCCGCTAGGGGGACATTGCGCCAATCCGTCAGGTTAATCGCCACGATCGCTATTCGTCCCGTGGGATCCGCTGGGCCAGGGGTACCCATCCCAATCGCTTTGGCCTGATGTTGGGGATCTAACTGGTTAACCCCTGTAGCGATCGTTGCAATGACCGCATCAGGAGTGCTGGGCTGGGGGGTGGGTAAGGTGAGGGTTTCTAAACAGTTTCCCTGAGCATCAAACTGACCCAATTTGAGGGCTGTTCCCCCCACATCAATCCCTAAAACAGTTTCTGTCATGATTCAAAACTCAAAATTCAATAACCCACTCCGGCTTTCCACTGAAAGTGGAAAAATTTAATGGAAGAGTGCGGCGCTCTTCCGCCTTAAGTTGGTAGCCCCCACTCCTAACCCCTCCCTGGAGGGGAATTAACTCATAACTCATAACTCATAACTCATAATTCATCCCCCATCTGTCCTAGCTTAAACGTCGATCATTGTCTAACAAGCTTTGAACCTCAACCGCCGTCACGGGGGGATTATATAAATCCCCTTGCATCAAGGGACACCCTTGTTTGCGAATTACATTCAGTTGATCTTCTGTGACAACCCCCGCCGCAATCACCTTTAGTTTCAAGCTTTGAGCCAGGGTAATAATGGCTTTGAGAATAGATTCACTTTGAGAATTTTGAGATAACGTGGCCACAATTTCTGGATCAACCTTGAGATAATGGAGGGGCAACTGACTGAGATGGGTCAGGGAGGAATAGCCTGTACCAAAATGATTCAAGGCAAATTGCACTCCCATCTCGCTTAACGTCTCCAAAACCCCACTATACTGTTCAACAAACTGGAGTAGATCTATTTCTTGAATTTCAATCGTCAAGGCATTGAAATCCAATTCAAATTGCTGCAACGTAGTTTGAAGGATCTCTACAAAATCCGGTTGTTGAAGATAGGGATTTGATAAACTTAAGGTTATTTTTAAGGGACTCAGGGAATATTTTTGTAAGGCTTTAAATTGTGAAAGGACTGTATTGAGTTTCCATTGATCAATCAACAAAATCTGATCAGATTGCTGGGCCACTTGCCACAACTGAAACGGACTTAAATGTTGAAATTGAGAATTTTTCCACCCCAGCAACGCTTCCAATCCGATAATTCGACCCGTAATAGTATTGAGAATGGGCTGATAGTAAACCTCTAGTCCGTCCTGAGCTAAGGCCTGCTCTAGGGCGACATGAATGCGCTCAGTTTGCTTAAATGTCTGTCGCAAAGCTTCGGTGTAAAACTGATAGGGCAGGTCGCTGTTTTCCCCAAAGGATGCTAATACCTTTTCCGCTGAACTGATCAATTCCGGTGTACTTTGTCCTGCTAACGGATAGGGAGCGATCGCAATTCTGAGGTCACAATGGATAAACTGATTACCAATGGGATAGGCCGGTATCCAGTCAGCAATTAAGGGCTGTAACCAGGCTTCAATAGCGGGATCGGATTCTGCCTGATGGGTTAATAAAACCCCGAAGGAATCAATTTGACACCGGGCCAGCACATCCTCCTCTTGAACCATCGCCTGCAACGATCGTCCTAGGGATTGAATCAGTAAATCGGCGATGGATTGCCCCTCTTGCTCAATAATTTCATTTAAGTTGACTAAGCGTACCAAAATCAAAGCAGAGGGCAACTTTTGGGGCTGTGCTAAATATTCTTCAATTTTTTGCCAGAAGAGAACCCGATTGGGCAAATTCGTGAGGAGATCCGTATAAGCCATTTGTCGTAAGTTCTCAGCCGCTTTGCGCATTTCGTTGCGGTAGGGCTCCGTTAATTCCTGTTGTTTCAGTAAGCGGGCATTAACGGCACCAATGAGTTCTTGACTGGTAAAGGGCTTGGTTAAATAATCATCGGCCCCAAGGTTCATCCCCTGACGCATATCTGCTCGATCCGCTAGGGCCGTTAAAAAAATGAAGGGGGTAACCGCCAGATTTGCCTCTTGGCGCAATTGCTCCAGAATTTCGTAGCCGCTAATCTGGGGCAGCATAATATCGCAAACAATGAGATCGGGCGCAGAACCCAGTGCCAATTCAACCCCCGTTAACCCATCTTCGGCCTGGAGAACGGTAAACCCCTGGCTTTTGAGAATCATGGCAATATTGTTACGAATAGCAGTATCGTCTTCGATAACTAAGATTGTTTTCATAGATCCTCAACTCTTCTCACTGGGTGACATTCGATGGTTAGAAACTGGGGCAAACGGTCTAGAAACTCATGCTATGATCTCAGGTCGTATCCATAACCTACGATATAGCACTTTGCCGCTTTCAATACGGGGCATTGGGCGTTGTTGCGGTTAAAAGCTAATGTCGGCGATCGTATAAGCGACGATACACCATCCGTAGATCAACCTGGTGGTGGGCTAAAGCCACTAACAGGTGATACATCAAATCCGCTGCTTCACCGGAAATCTCGTCTGCCTGATTATCTTTACAGGCCATGACAACTTCTGCCGCTTCTTCACCGATTTTCTTGAGAATTTTATTGTCTCCCCCGGCAAATAGTTTGGCTGTATAAGAGTCTGGGTTTGGGGTATCACGACGATCGCAAATGATCTGAAAAAGTTCGGACAGCATATCGGCAGGGGGGTGATCGGGGGTGTTCTCCGCACCAATTTGGTGAAAACAACTGCGTTGTCCGGTATGGCAGGCAATGTCTCCAACCTGTTCAACACTCAAAAGCAGCGCGTCACTATCACAATCGTAATGGATGGCCTTCACATTTTGGAAATGTCCAGAGGTAGCTCCTTTATGCCAAAGTTCCTGACGCGATCGGCTCCAATACCAGGCTTGCCCCGTCACTAAGGTTTTTTCCAGCGATTCGGCATTCATCCAAGCCAACATTAAAACTGTCCCATCCAAATAATCTTGGGCAATAGCCGCAATCAACCCCCGATCGTCATAGCGGAGCTGAGGAATAATGGAAGGATCTAGGGACAAATTCGCGGAAGAGGGCATGATGGAGCGATCCAATAAAGCATCAGAGACTCTTAATCTACAGCAAGATCGGACGACTGTGGCCAATTTTCCTGGCCCTCAAGGGGTGGTTACTGGGGCCAGTCGGGGCATTGGTTTGGAATTTGTACGACAACTCTTAAGCTATGACAAAGTTCAACGGGTTTTTGCCGTGTCCCGCCAAGTGCAAACCGCCGAGCTTTTGGCTTTGCAACAAACCTGGGGCGATCGTCTCATCCTGCTACCAGGAGATATGACGGAGGAGGCAGAGGTGGCCGAGATTGCGACTCAAGTGCAAACCTATACGACTCAACTCCATTGGGTGATTAATACGATCGGGGTGTTGCAGGAACCCGGTCTATCCCCAGAAAAAAGCCTACGGCAGATTGAAGCTGCCGGTCTGCTCCGCTCCTTTGCGGTCAATAGCATTCCCACGGTCTTACTGGCCAAGCACTTCCTGCCTCTCCTCCGCCATCCCGATCGCAGTATCTTTGCGGTACTTTCGGCAAAGGTGGGCAGTATTGGCGATAATCGCCTCGGGGGCTGGTATGGCTACCGAGCATCCAAAGCTGCCTTGAATATGTTTATTAAAACGATCGCTCTGGAATACCAACGGCGTAGCCCCCAGACCATCGTTTTAGCCCTACATCCAGGCACCACCGATACTCAACTCTCTAAACCCTTCCAAGGCAATGTACCAACGGAGCAACTCTTTAGTGTAGAGCGCACCGTTCGCCAACTGATCACCGTGATTGACGGCACAACTTCCGACCAGAGCGGATCCTTTTTCGCTTGGGATGGTAGCATTTTACCGTGGTAGAGCCTCAGCCAAAGGCTCTGCCGACAGCGCCATCCCCTGCCGAGGAGTCAGAGATATGTCGGGAACTGTATCAGATTTCATGAGCCGCGAATTAATTCGGGTCACACCGGAAACTTCTGTGAAGACGGTGATTCAAACCCTCGCGGATCATCATATTAGTGGTTTGCCTGTGGTCAATGGGCAAAACCAACTGGTGGGAGTCATTTCAGAATTAGATTTGCTTTGGCAGGAAAGCGGTGTAACCCCCCCTCCCTACATTACCCTGCTGGACAGCATTATCTATCTGCAAAATCCCTCCTCCTACGATCGAGAATTGCACAAAGCAATCGGTCAAACCGCCGCAGAGGTCATGACCACTAAGCCCATTACGATCGCTCAGGATAAACCCTTGTCAGAAGCAGCGCGGATTATGCACGATCGCCGCATTCATCGCCTCTTTGTCCTCAACGATCGCCAGGAATTAGCAGGGGTCATTACCGCCAGTGATATTCTCCGAGCCATGTCCCGCGCGCAAGAAGGGGAACACCCGATCGTAGCGGCGGACTGACACTCTCTCCCCAACCGGGTATCAAACTTAAGTCGAAAACTCCTACGCAGAGAGGACATCAGGCTGTAAGGATTTCAGCCGATCCGTAAGTCAATTTTATTCTGCTTTACGTTGGTAGCCAAAAATGAGACATGTTGCTGTGAAAATTAGGGTAGTGCCCTAGAAGTTAGGATATTGGTTTCTGAAACCGTTCTGGCTGCGTAGCCTTATCCTTACACCTGGAGGACTTGATGTTCGCCCTAGTGCTGGTTGGCGAGTCCAGAAATCAGGAGAAGATTCTGAGATTCACCGGGGCACAACGATCGTTTGAGTTTGAGCGGCTTGCTCATGACCAGCATCAAGCTGATCTGGACGATCTGCACGATCGTTATTATCCAGAGCCGGAGTATCCAGACTATCAGACCGCCCTCGGTGCCCTCGGTAATCAACCCGTTCTAGGGGAAGCCTCTAGCATCGAGGATGGCTACGAAGCGATCGAGGAAGGTTAATTAACGGTTATCTCATGGCAATCCAGCAGTTCAATGCACGGAAACCCAACGACCCTAGCCTAGAGCCGATCGGCGATCGTCCTAAACCATAAGATAATAATCTTGAGGTTTTTGGGTTTCGTACCTCAATCCAACCTACGGCGAGACGATCGCTGCGGTGAGACGATCGCTTACGCACTTGGAGTTACAAGAACGATCGCTTCCTGATCAAGGTCGAGAGTCAAGAACTGAAAACGATCGCTCTTAACCCACCCATATAAGTTTAAACTTGTTGGGTTTCGTCCCTCAACCCAACCTACGATCGGAACGATCGCAATAATAAGCTTGTTGATTCTTGGTCTTTCGTACCTCAACCCAACCTACGGCGAGTCGGCTCTAACGCAGTGTTATTTGCTTGCATCTCACTTGAATGGGATATACTCAATCGTGTTTATCCACTCACTAGGTTCAGAAGCTTTAGCAATCAATTCTAAATCCTTAACAAATTGACCAATTGTACCTCCAAGTTGATGACCAAAAAAATTAAGCCTGAAAACTGTTTATCTTCTATCTGCCAAGTTTCAGCTAAAACTCTAAAGCGAATATCTTGGGTAAATAGAACACGCTGAAGCTCCGTTACTCTTGCTAAAAGCTGATCATCTGGCAGTTCTATAGTTCTGTCCTCAAATGCTGTCAATACGTCTATACCTCGGCGACGCAACTGCTCGGTAATCGCTTGAGGAACATGAACATCCATGTACAACGCAATAGCCACCTACAGCAGTCCTTTAGCTTTCATACGAATGTAGAAAGGTGATTTAGAGGCTTGAGTAATATTTGCTTGAACTTGTTGCCATTCCTGTCCGATTTCTTGGTCAATTTCTTCTTGATGGTCAAAATAGTAGCCCATTGCTGCATGAGCTTCAGCTAGCGTTAAGTAAAGGTGCTGACGACAGATCTCCTCCACTGACCAACCATAAGCGATATAGTCCATAACAATTTGGGCAACTCTAATGCGCGGCAAGCGTTGCAACCGTGCCGACTGATGGTCGTTTTTTTCAATATGCGGATAACTGAGGGTTAACATAATGTTTTGTTTTCACCTAAGTAGCTGGTTGCAATAAAACAAGGGGAAACGGATCTCTAAGACGCTCACTTTATAAGGCTTTCAGGAAAATCCTATCTATACCTGCCTACTTAATTATAGCTCTAAATACGATCGCTTCCACACTTGAAGTTAAGAGAACGATCGCGCTCTCTGGTCTCTGGTCAAGGAAAATAACTAAAAACGATCGCTTCCCACTGCTCTAATCTAACAGAACGGTCAACATTAATAACTGAAACGATCGCTCTTGACCCATTACAAGTTTATTGAGTTTCTTACCTCAACCCAACCCACGGCGAGACGATCGCACTGCGCTTTCGCGACAAACTTACAACTTCTCTACCGCTTTCGGCTTGCTGTTTTTGTAAATCAGCAAAGATAGCTTTCAAGTCATGATTGAATGACCGAGAATACTCTTCACGAATTCTGTGAATTTCTTCTACAATTGCATCTTGGTACATAATCAGTCTCCGAGAAGTTCATAGGGTGTGCAAAGAATCGGTAATTGGTATCCGAAATCAAGACTAATCTCTGCTAGTTTTCTTTGAATTCGAGCGTTTGCAATGTGCTTACAGTTCCATGTGAGCAGATAATCCATGCCGTGAACAGTTGCGGCTGCAATATGAATAGCATCAACATCAGCTTTTGCGGGAAGGCTACTGCGTTCCAAAAATTGCTCCGCTAAATCAAGTACAGATTGATTCAAATCGAGTAACGCAATGTTGCGAATGATTTCGAGTCGTCGAGATGCAATTTCAGTATCTCCCTGTGAGGTTTCTTTTACAACTGCTTGGGAGGAGTAGAGTTGGAAAGCATTGCGGCACATATCCCACCACTCCCTTGTTATCTCAATATTGGCAGCAACAACCAGATCTCTGCTGGGTCGAGCAGTGAGATAGCCTAAGATACTCGTTTCGATGTAAACAGTTTCACTCATGCAGGAAAATGGACGGCGGATTTTTCTATTTTAGCCTATAATAAAGAACGATCGCTTCCGGTCAATAACTCAAAACGATCGCTTTTCTGCTGTAATTATAACCCCCAAAAACGATCGAGCTAAACTATAATAAGCTTGAGTTTTTTGGGTTTCGTCCCTCAACCCAACCTACGGCGAGACGATCGCACTAAACAACGAAGCAAATGATTTTTAATTACCTAATCTTGGGTTAAGACAAGTAACTTTCACGGACTTCGCATTTTGGCATAACGGCTGAATTGAGCGGCGATCGTTTTCT
>JBEAPM010000378.1:0-8744 GCA_041164445.1 Cyanobacteriota bacterium | reverse complement strand
CTCTAGAGGCTCAAGGTACAATTCGATCGCTTCTTGAATATTGGATAATGCATCAGCAACATCTTCACCTTCACTAATACACCCTGGAAGGGAAGGTACAAATACGGTGTATCCTCCTTCTTCACTCGGTTCCAGTACCACCTGTAATTTCATAAGTGTGAATTCCTTGATCGCAACTACATTTTACTTAATCATAAGTTTGCGTCGGTTTTTTGGCTTCTCTGGCTAGCTGCATAGTTTTTTGTAACCTATTTAATGAACAGGTACGATCGTCAGACCCTCAGCGATCGTCTTCTAGTCTAGAGCATGATCGCCCTTCAGGAAAACCCCCAGGATTCGATCGTAGTGCGGACAGTATGTGCTTAGAATAAAATGTTCTCTAATACTTGCTTAAGTTTTGGAATATTAATCGTCACTGTATCCCAAACAATATCATAGTCAATATCAAAATAAGCATGAACAATGCGATTTCTCATTCCAACAATTGTACGCCAAGGAATCTGTTGGATTTCTGTCTGTTTTTCTGGAGAAACTCTAGAGGCTGCTTCTCCTATAATCTCAATCAATCTCACCAATGCTAGGCACAGTTTTTCATCATCTTCTAAAGATTGCCGAGTCTCACCTTGTGCATAATGTACGATTTTTTGACAGGACTCTAACATGTGTAATAAACGAGTACGATCGTCAATTTTTGACATAAATTTTTACCGCCTCATTCATAACCTCTTGACGAAAATGTTGACTAATCTCTTGAGGCGTTCGTAAATCAACTTTGTGCTTTAACAAATCAGACAACTGATGTTCAAGTGTAACCAACTCAAAATAACCAATTTTGGCAAAAGGCAAGAACTCAACTAAAAGATCAATATCACTATTTTCAGAAAAATCTTCTCGAAGAATAGAGCCAAAGAACGAAAGCTGAAGAATCGGCGTTTGCAGACAAAAGTTTTGAATAAGATTTTCTTTAACTTCAATTTTTTTAAGGTTGTTCTCTAGTACAGCCAAAGTGGTACTAGCCTCGTAAGTTTTAAGCATTCCTTCATCTCCTCTCTTAAGGGATTACCACTGGAGTAGCGATCGTCTTCTAGTCTAGAGCATGATTGCCCCTTCGGGAACCCCAGGATTCGATCGTTGTGTGGGCCATATCTATTATTCTCCTAAGTTCTTTGCTGAGATTGTTCCATATCATTTTTCTCTATGAAACCGACATATCGATGAATAATGCTAGATAAAAGTAATGACATTGATACTCCGGAATTAGAGGCTAACTGTTGTAGAAAATTCAGGTCACTATTGGAAATCTCGATAGTAATTTTTTGAATAGATTGCATATAAGCTTTGGCATGATGTTGATACCGCTCAATCTCTTCCTGTAGATTAGGTACAGATTGCCATTCTTCACGTTCTACAGAATCTAGAATGTCTTGTTCGTAAGCCTCAAGTTGAAGTGTCATATCATTCTCCTAAATATTTTTTAGTCATTTTCCGACTAGGAATAATCGTTTTCAGAAAAAGTTCGGTCTCATTCTCTATAAAAGGAACAAGATAGATATAGCGATCGATCTCCACAATAAAAATTCGCTGATTGGGATACTTCTCCTGGTTTGGATGCTGAATAATGTCAAGTAATTTGTTTCCTTCAATAGTAATAAATACTCGAACCATTGGAATATCAGGTTTCTCTGCCAACCAAAGTACCTGCCCATCTTGAATGATAGCTTCGTAAGTTTTGAGCATGGGCTTATCTCCTGGATCTTAGGGGGAAGATTTGGGTCTTCGGTAATGGCATTCCAGTCTAAAGTAAGAATCTTGATTTGACACCCCCAGGGTAGACCACAAAGCCCCAGACCCAAGGTATGGTTAAAGAAAACGGGAAATTTCCAGAAGGGTCTTCAATGTCTCAAACACTTTATGATCTTGATTTCTATACCTGGACACAGCAGCAAGCTGCCCTCTTGCGATCGGGACAGTGGCAAGATTTGGATACCATCAATTTGGCTGAGGAACTAGAGGATATGGGGCGTAGCGAAAAACGAGAACTGCAAAGTCGTTTAGAAGTCCTGTTGATGCACCTGTTGAAGTGGGAATTTCAGCCTAACTTACGCTCCCGCAGTTGGCGACTCACCCTCAAGGAACAACGCCTGCGCCTGCACCGCTACCTTCAGGAAAACCCCAGCCTTCGATCGCAGTGTGGACAATATGTGGAAAGCGTTTATCCCGTTGCAGTAGTACGGGCAGAGCAGGAAACGGGGTTAGATGAATTTCCAGAGATCTGTCCTTATTCCCTGGAAGAGATTCTGTCGTTGGAGTTTTTCCCCGGTGAGCTGGCAGGGTAAGAAAACGCTGTACAGCGATCGTCCCCTTGCTCAAAAACACGCTCCGTCAGCCGAGCCAACAATGCCTGCTGTAGTTTCTCCGGACAATCCTGAAGAAGCTGATCAATTAAGGGATCCACCTTCTCTTGCTGCGCTTGCTCCACCCACACCATTTGATGAATTTCACTGCCATCGGGCCGCGTGACCGTAATACGACGGGACTCAAACCCACCCGCTGGATTGGCCCGCACCTCCGCTTGTAATGCCTCCAAGTTCTTAAACCGCCGCGATAAATCACTCAGGGTTAACTCAAACCGCGTCACATCCTCATCTTTCCAGGACTCGGCGGGTTTATCCGCAATCACCATCACCACCGCCTCCAACCACTGCCGATCCGATGACGAAGCCTGATCGCTAGCGTGGCGATCGAGGGCGGTCTGGGCAAACCGTCTTAAACTCGGTTCCAAGACACTGCCTAGGAGTTGCTCAGACCGGTAGCGCAGATCTTCCCGCAACTTCTCCCCATCCCCCCGCAACCCAAAGGCGTTATAGAGCAACTGGCGGCAGTCCGTGAGTAAGCGATCGTAGGCGGAGTTAATTTCCCGCAGAGCATCCACCAACCGAACCCGCAGCGTTTTAGCGATCGTTCCATCTTCCCCTTCCGTATCCAGGATCGGCTCTAAACCACAGGCTTGGGGCAACGCCTGAAAAATTAAAGTATCCGGTTCAGGGTTCTGCAACAGGGCCCGGAGTACCTGATAAGCGGACGGGCTCAAGCGCTGAGTGTGGCGGGTGTATTTCGGTAAGCCTAGGGCAAAGTTGAGCAGGGGTTTCACTACGGAGAGCAGCGTCAAATTGCGAACGCCGCGCTTTCCCTTCGGTGCCCCGTGGGCACTGCGTAAAACCGCCTCCAACTCCCGAAACACCTGGGAGCGCACCCCTGCCACTGCAATGTGCTTCACCGCAAAGCGGGCGGGATCCTTCACCAGGAGTTCAAAGTGTTCGGGTCCTAAGACGGGGATAAAAGTGCATTCCTTGTAAACACTGATCTCGTCCACGGCCCAGAGTAACACCGCCGCCAGTAAAATCGGAATTGTGCCGGACTTAACCCCGTAGGGGGGGCGATGCAGCCGTTGATAGAGTTCCTGAAGCGATCGTTGTTGCTGTGTGGCACTGAAGCAAAACTCAACGATCTCTTGCCACACCGTAAACACCCCGGAATCCTCAGGAGGAGGATAAAAGCCCCACAGATCCTCTTCCTGACAGTGAATGCCCGTGGCCTGCAAGACGGAGTAGTAAATCGCCACTTCAGGGCCATACCCCTGTAACCCCAAGCGGGGCCAGTCTCCCTGCTCCAGCATGGCTTTAATCAGTTCCCGCTGAGCCTTTGCCCCCTGGGAAGTGAGTTCCCGCCGGTTAATCAGTTCATTATCCAGCCTTAAGCTCTGGTCATAAACCCGATCGCAGAGGTCAGACAGGTGGCCTTGAAACGATCGGGTTGTCTTCAGCGCCACCACCTGTCCCGCAATCCAGTAGGTGTTGTGCTGCGTCGCCCGCGTCAGGGTTGCCGCCAGGGTTTCATCCAACAAGCGCTCCGCTTCCATGAGTCGGTGCCGCACTTCCCGCAGAGCCACTTTATCCGCCTGAAGCTGCGGCGTTTCCGTGAAAATGGTTTTGAGGGCCTGCAACTCCCGGCTCCGGGTTTGCAACAGTCCCCCGTTGGCCACTCGAATCACCACTAAAGGCTTACCGTCAGCGGTCTCTTCCGGCGGGGCTTCTGGGGGATCCCCATCCAGCCAGTAGAGCACTAAACCATCAAACCCCGGATCTGCACAGTGCAGTGTCCCCCACTCCAGCATGGAGTCCCCATAACGTTGCTCGAAGTAGCGGAGGTTGCCAGTCTGGGCATAGTGTCGCTGCGCCACTACGGGCTTGAGGGGGTAAAGGGCTTTCAAGCGCTGAGTGAGGGACACCCGATCCTGTTCCATCACAGTAGTGATCGCCGCTTCAATATCAAAATCGGATCCCTGCCACAATCGCAATTCATCCTGGGCCTTACGGTGGGTAATTAAAGTCTTCTGTTGGAGTTCCTGAATGCTCTCCAGCCATCCTTGCTGCACCTGAGGGTCAGGACGATCGCAGAGGGCCCACGCCACCAGGGCCGGAGTCGCCCGGAAATCCCCCGAAGTTCCCACCAAGTTCAACACCCCAATAGTTTTGAGCAGGCGAATCACCTCCGCCGGTTGATGCTGAGCATCTTCAATCAGGCCCTTCACCTCCACCCAGCGTTGAAAATTCAGCCGCGAGGCTAACCCCGGCACCGTCTCCACAAAGTAGTCATAGAGTTGAGGTAGTTGCAGAGTCGGCAGTTCAGCTTCGCCTTTAGGCTTGCCCGGTTTCTGGCCCGGTTTTGCCGGGAGGTAATGGGAGTCCAAAAAAGACTGAAATCCTTGGGGTTCATCACTGGTGAGAAACGTAAACAAAGAGCGATCGTTCTGGGCATAGCGCTGGCACAACAGCGGCAAGACCAAAGCCGTCAGGGGATGCAGAGGGTAAACCTGCCGCAGCAGATCCGCCGAAAGATCCCGCGTACTCAAGTGAGGCGTTAGGGCCTGATGCCACGCCTGCGCCACCCCTTCAAGGTCAGGCTTCCAAGACTTTGCCAGATCTTGCGCAGTCTCACGGGGACGAATCACCTGCCCCATCAAGCGCAACATCTGAGTCGGAGACTCACTGAAGGGAATATCCTCAAATCGTCCCTGAATTTTGACCCACTCATTTTGCTCCGTCACCGACAAACGATCGCTATAGCCCGCAAAAGACTGGTGCAACAACCCCAGAAAGTAAACCTGATGCTCCCCCTTTACGGCAAATTCTGCAATTTGTTGCAGCAGATACAGATCATCCTTTCCCCCATGCTGAGCCGCATACTCCAGATTTTTTCCCAGTTCATCCACCACCAACAGCACCGGAGCTTCAGCCTTCTCCACTAGGTCTTGCAGAATGCCTAAAATATCCTGGGGTTGTACCGTATCCCGCCCCAGCGCAATTTCCCCTTCCCACTCAGAGAGGGTTTTCAGTAACTGGCTACGCCGCTCCTTCTTCGGGAAAAACTCATCCGCCCCTCGTACTAAAGCCCTTACGATCGTCCAGGTCAACGGTTCCTGCCGCGCCGTAACGATCGCAGGCACCAAGCCAGAAGACGGCATCGCAGCGATCGCAGCCCACAGTGGCCGCCAGAGTGGATCCTCCTGGGGTAGAAACTGCTGAGCCACCCGCATCGCCTCAAGCCGCACCTTGTGATCCGCCGGAAAACAAAGACTCGTGAGAAAATGAACAAACGCCGATTTTCCCGTGCCATACACCCCCGTAACCGTCCAAGCTCGGTGAGTATTGCCCTGAGTAAAAGCCGGTAAAATGCGAGCCAGAGTCGCCGCCGATCGCTCCGTCAGCACATACCCCTCCACCGCATCGGGCTTACCCAAATCCCGCTCCAGATTAATGGAGCGATGATAACGGCGATGAATCTGAAAAAGTTGATTGAGGGGGGTAGACATGGCTACGAGTTCTAGAATAGAGGAATTAATTTAGCTCAAGAATTTTGTGAATCTTAGCGTTTGTTGGCAGACCATATTCTTGGAATGGGATATAAATCAAACTTAGAGTCGGTACTCAAGATGGTTAACTGATCTGCAATGGACTGGGCAACCAGCATTCTATCGAAGGGATCACGATGTTCAGAAAATCGTGGAAGGTCAAGGTAGACCTTAGTATGCTCCACCGTAATCGGAAGAATTCTCAGTTGAAGAACCGCCACACGGCTTAAAATCTCGTTAAAAGAAACCTCTCCTGGCAACTTGCCAATGTTGAGCTTAATCGAAATTTCCCAAAGACTCACGATACTCAAGTAGCGATCGAGGGGGGATTCCAACATTTCCTTAGCATTTTGACTGAGCTTCCCATCATTGCATGCATACCACAGTAGAATATGGGTATCAATAAGCACTGGCATATTACATATAGTCCTGAAGGTCTTCTAACGGTTCATTAAAATCATCCGGCACCACCAACTTTCCCGCCAGGCTACCATAGCCATATCGACGATTAGCCTCATCCCCATCACCTGAGTTCTTCAGGGATAGATAATCCTCCGGCAGCGGTAGGGTAAAAGAACCGGGGATCACTACATTGCCCCGGATTTCCTGTTGCCCTGTACTGGCATCGATCTCCTTCAAAGCCTTGAACTTGCCCGCCATTGCATTGATAGAGTGAACGCCTCCATCTTCTGACGGTTGCAGAGATTCCGTAGGCACAGGCGCTAAATCGCGCCGGATCAGTTGGCTGAGTCGCTCTAAAAGAAGGAGCTTGTCTGATAGCTGTAAGCGATCGGTTGCCTCTAAAATTTCGGTAAGGGTCATCGGTTAACCTCCAGACTTAAATAAATTTTGCCCCATATCCTCTCATCTCCACCAAACTTCCCCAAAGTTTCCCAATTGTAAAATGGCACCCACCGCAGTTGCCCAGGTTTTGACCACTCTGGATCAAGCAGAGCAGTTACTCAACCTCTCCCAGAGTGTTGATCCGGCCTTCTTTTCTGAATGGCAACAGGACTTACCCCCACTGACAGAGGCGGAACAGGCACGGCTCGATCGTATTCGTTCCCGCTATCGCTACCATCGTAATACGGGCCATCTGACGGAAGGGGTTGTGAATCTCATTGTGGTGTCTCCTTTACTGGAATTGGCAGGGTTTATGATCCTCCCTTCCAGTTGCGGGCAGAGCAGTCCATTGCCCTAGAGATTCCTACCGTTTTACCCGAACTTGACGGGCAAAAGCTTCAGGGACGCTTGGACTTTTTGGTGGTACAGGCTGAGTCAGAAGGCATATCTTCTGGATCCCAGGATCCTTACCCCTCTTGGGATCCAACCCCCTAACCTGAAAAAATACTGAAGTTTTCTCTTTCTGACGGGTCGTGTTGTTACGATTTAAGTCGTAAGAATACAGTATGGTTCTAAAGTGATCGCCCCCCTGGAGCCTAGTGATGGCGATCGTAAAAGTTAATCCTATCTAGTGTTGGTGCGTTTGCTTGTTGCAATACACCCTACAAAATCAGATTTATGTTTTTGACTCAGGTGGAAATATTCGTAAGAATCCTAAATTATCTGGCACGACTCATAATGTTTTTGAGATTCAAGTGGCTACCAACTTAAGGCGGAAGAGTGCGGCGCTCCGCGCCGCACTCTTCCGTTAAATTTTTTCGCTTTCAGTGGAAAGCCATTCAAGTGGATGTTAGTGTCAATATTTTTGTTAGAAAACTGGAGGAGTGAGATGTTGTGAAACTTCGAGACATTGTGAGGGGAACCAACTTAAGGCGCGAGAGTGCGGCGCTCCGCGCCGCACTCTCGCGCTAATTTTTCCCGCTTTACGCGGAAAGCCATTGTGAGCCAAGTTCTGATTGATCCCCAAAAGCTAACAGGGTATGCCCTTAACCCTAATCATGATGACGGCTATGATAAAGCTATCTTGTTTCAAAGACATTTAGGTATCACTAGGGAGAACTATAAACTATTGTTGAGCCAAATTCAAGAAAAGGTTATGGATACTGAAGCTATTTCTCTAGGCTCGAATGAATATGGAGAACGCTATCGAGTTGATATTCTAGTCATTGGTGTAAAATCAGAGCAACAGGAAATTGTTCGCACAGGTTGGATTGTTAAACCTGGAAAAAACATTGCACAACTGACAACCCTCTATATTCCGAGGCGGAAATGATAAAACCAGCATTACTTGATATTGTTGAACTGATCGTTGATTTACCTAAACATAATCTTCGATCGGGTGATCGCGGTACAATTATTGAACTGCATACGGATACCGTTTATGAAGTTGAGTTTTCTAATGCTTATGGCGAGACATTAGTGTTTACATCCCTAGCAACCAAGCAATTTATTGTTGTTTGGAAAAGTGAAACTCAGTCCTGGGTTTCCATGAGCGATCGTATTACTAGTATGATTGAATCTCTACCTGAAAATCGACAGGAAGAAGTTCTAAGATTTGCCCGTTCCCTTTATCAACTTCCTGCTTAAACCCATGAGAAAAGCATAAGAGTATGCCCGTATGAGTTTTGGCGATCGTTCTGACCAGTTGGAAAAGCGGAAGTCTGGTAACTTGGAGGAGAGCGATCGTTCTTGGTTGTTGGGCTGGAAGCGATCGAGCCTAGAGTTTGGTAACTTGGAGGAGAGCGATCGTATATAATCAAGCTAGTTGTATAACTTAGACCTTTAGGAATAGACCAAATGAATACTATCCAAGAACAACTCTTGGAGCGGCTGAAACTTTTGCCTGATACAATGCTTCGGGATGTATTATTATTTGTTGACTTTCTCCTAAGTCGTCTCAGCCCTTCCATCCAAATCCTCAATCAATCAC
>JBEAPM010000377.1:0-9725 GCA_041164445.1 Cyanobacteriota bacterium | reverse complement strand
AGGCAGTGGATGGGATCCCCCAGTCGGCTGCAACACCGTCAATCGGTGGTCTTGTTTTCCCAAAACTACTTGCCCATGACTCGCATTGGCCTGAAGCGGGCGGCTATTTTACTGCTCTCGGGGCGGGCGGAACCCGTGGATATGGGGGGACAAACCTGGCAAATGCGATCGCCCAGTGTGGTGGTAACGATTCCAGAACATCTGCGCCTCACCATTGGTAGCCCCGATCGGGTGTGGAAACTTCCCCCGGTCAATCGGCGGGAGGTCTTTCGGCGGGATGGTCAGCGTTGCCAGTACTGCGGTAGCCGCACCGATCTCACCCTGGATCATGTCATTCCCCGCGCTCTAGGGGGCCCTCACACCTGGGAAAACGTGGTGACGGCCTGTGCCCCCTGTAATGGCCGCAAAGGGGCACGAACGCCGGAAATGGCAAAAATGCCCCTGAAACTCCAGCCCAAAGCCCCTCTCCACCCCGTTATTGCCTTTGCTGAACAGTTCTGGAAGGCAGGGCAGTCGGACTTTTAGCTTTCCACTGAAAGCGAAAAAATTGTATGGAAGAGTATGGTTCTGCGCTGCACTCTTCCAGCTTCAGGGGTTAGGATCGTGAGTTAAAGAAACCGGAAAGTTCAGGATTAAACCACAAAGGCACAAAGAACACAAAGGTATTCCTTCGGGGCTTCGGTGTCTTGGTAGTGAAATTCCAGGTTATAAAGTCCGCATTCCTTAGCCGAGCTTTGAGGGGGATCCAGTTAAGTTTTACTGTTCAAGTTTTGTAATACAGTTCCCTGTCCACGATCGAGGGGAGAAGTGGAAAGACCATCATGTTGAAGTTAAACTACACCGATTCTGGACTTTTTCTGGAGTTCGTCAGTGCCTCCTTAGAAACCATTGCCACTCAGCGAGTGATGCTGGCGGTCTATGCCGGTGAGCCGCTGTACCTGGAACCGGGACGGGCAAGCTTTTTACTCTTAGCAACCCTCCCAGGTTTAGGAACACTCCAGTCCCTAAGCTCTTCAGATTCCAGATCTTCAGATTCCATGCACTCAGACCTAACCCACTCAGACCCAGGGGTAACGATCGCCCCGGTGGATCAGGAGTTTGTGGAAGTGAGCTTAAAGGGCACTTGGATTGCCCAGAGTGCGGCGGCGGAGGATGGTACCTTTATCGCTATCCTCAGTCCTGAGCAGGAGGCTTTGATTTATGAGTTGTGGCAAACCACCCAACCTTCGATCGCGAGTCTCTGCAGTGTCCACTGATCGGTATTGAGACTGTCTTTTTTAGGGCTAAAGCCCTCACGACAAACGAATTTTCCTAATCATAAAGTGTGAACATTATGACTTATCAAACCTTAAATTTTAAAACAGAGAAACCGGTACTGTCCTGGGCAAATCATGACCTTGGCCCGGCGGAAACCCAAATGGCTAAAAATGTGGCTTCACTGCCCTTTGTCTTTAAGCATGTGGCGTTGATGCCGGATGTACACCTGGGTAAAGGAGCCTTAGTGGGATCGGTGATTGCCACGAAAGAAGCCATTATTCCCGCTGCGGTGGGCGTTGATATTGGTTGCGGTATGTGTGCCGTACAAATGCCCTTTAAGAGCGATCGTTTGGAGGGGAAACTGAAAGCGATCCGTCGAGACTTAGAGTCAGCAATTCCCACGGGGTTTTCGCAAAACCTAGAAGTGGAAAAGTCCGTTTATAACTGGCAGGGCTGGCAAACCTTTAAGCACCTCCATACCGGGGTACAACGGCTAGAGAAAAAGGCGCTGCACCAAATGGGCTCGCTGGGTGGGGGCAACCACTTTATTGAACTGTGTTTAGACACGGAAGATAATGTCTGGCTGATGTTGCACTCCGGTTCCCGTAACATTGGCAACCAACTGGCCCAGAACCATATCAACACCGCCAAAGATCTCGCAAAGTTGGCAGACCAGAAACTGCCCGATCGAGACTTAGCCTCCTTTGTGGTGGGTACGCCGGAGTTTGCCGCTTACTGGCATGACCTACAGTGGGCCCAAGACTATGCCCGCTTTAACCGAGATGTGATGATGACTCGCTTTAAGCGCATTGTGGAACAGCACTTAGCGGGGGGGAAACCCACTAAACCGCTGCTGTCGGTCAACTGTCACCACAACTATGCGGAGCGGGAAACCCATTTCGGTGAAGAGGTGTACGTGACCCGGAAAGGGGCGGTGCGGGCCCGATCGGAGGACTACGGCATTATTCCCGGTTCCATGGGGGCGAAGTCCTTCATTGTCAAAGGTCGAGGCAATGCGGAAAGCTACTGCTCCTGCAGTCATGGTGCCGGTCGTCTGATGTCCCGCACTAAGGCGAAAAAAGCCTTTACTTTAGATGATCTGGTGAGCCAGACGAAGGGGGTGGAGTGCCGTAAGGATGCGGGGGTGCTGGATGAAATTCCCGGTGCCTACAAGTCCATCGATGAAGTGATGGAAAGTCAATCGGATCTGGTGGATGTGGTAGCAACCCTCAAGCAGGTAGTCTGCGTGAAGGGGTAAGCAACCGGTTCTCCGGCAGGCTCCTCGGTTCTATCTTGCATGGAACCGGGGAGCTTTTGTTTGTGAATAGGGGCACCTCGATCGCTGCTGGGGGATCTTGGCAGGTGATAATCGTGGCTAGGACAGCCCTAACCCTAACTCCTAACTCCTAACTCCTAACCCCTAATCCCTAACCCCTAATCCCTAACCCCTAATCCCCAACTCAAAACTCAAATAGGAGGTGACATCGATGACTTGGCTGACACTCACAGGACATTCATTTGACAAAGGTACGGAAGGATGACAAAAACACTCTATCTAGCGAATCCCTACGGGTTTTCCGCCCAACAAAAGCAAATCCTTTTACCGGCTTTCCTGCAAACGTTAGAAGACCTAGGGGTTGAAGTCTGGGAACCCTTTCAGCGCAATAATCAAGTGGATTTTTCTCAACCGGGCTGGGCGTACCAAGTGGCGCAGGCGGATTTACGGGATGTTCAGGAGTGTGATGGCATTTTGGCGATCGTGAATGGTACGCCACCGGATGAAGGGGTAATGGTGGAACTGGGCGTAGCGATCGCTCTGCAGAAGGCTATTTTTCTCTTTCGGGATGATTTTCGGCGTTGTACGGATAGCGAGGAATATCCCCTCAACCTAATGCTGTTTGCGGGACTGCCCCAGGAGAATTGGCGCGATTTCTATTACACCAGTCTAGAGGAACTCCGATCGCCTCAGAAGGCGCTCTACCGCTGGGTGAAGGGGGCAGCGCAATCCTAAAGGGGGCTACGGGGAGGAGGGCAACCCAAGGTTAGTGGCGATCTTGACAATTTTGGTAGAATCTACTATAAATAAGTCAGTAGATTATTGTTCGATCGCTTCTAAACGATCGCAAGGAAGAGTTGAGATGTTCAATACGCAAGGCACGAACACCGCTAATCCCAGTCTGTTACCCCAGCCCGATCGCTATGGCTTACTCACGGATTTATACCAACTGACCATGACGGCCTGCTATTGCGGGGAAGGCTTGGATCAGCGCTGGGCCAGTTTTGAACTGTTTACGCGGCGCTTACCGGAACACTATGGCTATGGGATTGCCATGGGGCTGGCCCAGGCGCTGGATTATCTGCAAAATCTGCGGTTCAGTGGCGAAGATCTAGACTGGCTGCGCTCGACGGGGTTGTTTAACCATGCCCCCCAGAGCTTTTGGACGCTGTTGGCAACCTTGCCAGACACCGGCACCCTCTTTAGCGGCACCCTCTGGGCTGTGCCGGAAGGAACCCCCATCTTCCCCCATGAGCCGCTGTTGCGGGTCGAAGCGCCCCTCTGGCAAGCACAAATTGTGGAAACCTATCTCCTCAATACCCTCAATTATCAAACCCTCATTGCCACCCGCGCCGCCCGGTTACGATCGCTCCTGGGGGCAGAAGCACAGCTTTTAGAATTTGGCACCCGCCGAGCCTTTAGTCCCCAGGCCTCTCTCTGGGCTGCACGGGCCGCCTTAGCCGCAGGCTTTAATGCCACGTCCAATGTGTTCGCGGCTCAACAACTGGGACAAACCCCCAGCGGCACCATGGCCCACGCCCTCGTGATGGCGATCGCCGCCCTGGCGGGGGATGAAGATCAGGCCTTTGCCGCCTTTCACCGCTATTTTCCGGGGGCCGCTTTACTCATTGATACCTACGATCCGGAAGCGGCGATCGATCGCTTGGCCCAGCAGGTGGCAGCCGGAGCGAACATTCCCGCTGTCCGGTTAGACTCTGGGGATTTGGTGAGCTTATCCCAGCGGATCCGAGAGCGCTTACCGGGGACAAAAATCCTGGCCAGCGGTGATCTGGATGAACCCCAAATTCAAGCGCTCCAAGCCGCTGGGGCCAGTTTGGATGGTTACGGTATTGGCACTAAATTAGTGACGGGCAAGCCCATTAATGGCGTTTATAAGCTCGTGGACATTGACGGAGTGCCAGTGATGAAGAAATCTAGCGGTAAAGCAACGTACCCCGGTCGTAAGCAAATTTACCGAAGCTATGCCCCAGACGGAACCCTCAAGCACGATCGCTTAGGGCTGATGGAGGAAACGCCGCTACCGGGAGAAATTCCCCTCTTGGAAAAGGTTATGGCGGAGGGAAAATGTTTAAAGTTACCAGAAAGTATTGGGACGATCGCAGCGCGGGTGCAGCATAATGTCGAGCGGCTACCGGCGCAGTTGCGACAGGTTCAAGATCCCGCCGCCCCTCCAGTAGAATTATCTCCAGCCCTGACCACCTTAGTGGAGAAGACCCGCAAAGCCCTATGAGAATTGCCCTTTTTGGTACCAGTGCCGATCCCCCCACGGTCGGCCATCAGGAAATCTTAATTGGACTGGCACAACAGTTTGATCAAGTCTGGGTCTGGGCTTCTGATAATCCCTTTAAGCAACATGGGGCGGATCTGGAGGTGCGGAGTACCATGCTCAATCTGATTGTGGCGGAAGCAAACGATCGTCTTCGGGATTGTCCTAGGAAAACCACTGGACAAACAGTTCCCCGCAGAGATGCTCCGACTGACCCCATTTCCCTCTACCCCAACCTCAGTGACCGCTACACGATCGTGACGGTGGAGCGGGCCCAGGCTCAAGCCACAGCGCAACACCTCAATGCCACCTTTACCCTCGTCATTGGGTCTGATCTCGTTGCTCAACTGCCTCGGTGGTACCGATCGCAGGAACTCCTGGAGCAAGTGCAGTTACTAATTGTGCCCCGGCCCGGTTTTCCCCTCCACGATCGCGATCTCCAGGCTCTGAAAGCCCTTGGGACAACAGTCCAGGTTGCCCAGTGGCAAGGCTTAGCCGTTTCCTCCACTGCCTTCCGGGAAGCCGGAGACCCCGAACCCCTGACGGATTTGGTGTATCACTTTATTCGCCAACATCACCTCTATCCCCTGTTGTTGGAACTGGGGAGTGGCAGCTAGTTGTTCTAACCGTTCTACCCACCATGATCTCAATACTCTCCTCAGGATATGCCTAAACGATCGTCTTCAAAATCCTCTGCCCAAACCGCTGAATCCAGCTATTTAGCAGACTTTAAAGTTGGGGTTGATAACGTCATTTTTTCCGTCGATACCCAACAAAATCGGCTCTTGTTGCTGTTAGTGATGCGTCAGCAAGATGTTTGTCAAGGACAGTGGGCGCTGCCGGGAACCCTCGTCCGTAAAGGGGAATCCTTAGAGCAGGCCGCCTATCGGGTTTTAGCGGAAAAAATACGGGTCAAAAATCTCTACTTAGAGCAGTTGTATACCTTTGGTGGCCCCGGCCGAGATCCTCGGGAATCTCCCGATAGTTATGGGGTTCGTTATTTATCCGTCAGTTACTTTGCCCTCGTGCGCTACGAAGAAGCAGAACTGATTGCCGATCGGGTCAGTGGGATTGCCTGGTATGCCCTGGATCAAGTGCCGGACTTAGCCTTTGACCATCAACAAATCTTAGCCTATGGCTATCAGCGACTCCGCAATAAAGTCGAGTATAGTCCCATCGCCTTTGAGGTGTTGCCGGAACTCTTTACCCTCAATGATTTATATCAGCTATATACCACTATTTTAGGAGAAGGATTTTCTGACTATTCTAACTTTCGCTCTCGCCTCTTAAAACTGGGCTTTCTCACGGAAACGAAAACAAAAGTCTCCCGGGGGGCAGGGCGACCCGCCAGTCTCTATCGCTTTGATGCCAAGGCTTTTGAGCCCTTAAAAGATAAACCATTGGTCTTTATTTAGGGCTTTCCACTAAAAGCGAAAAATTTAATAGGAAGAGTGCGGCGCGGAGCGCCGCACTCTTCCACCTTAAGTTATTCCCCTTATTTAGAACTCCCTTTTAAGATCGCAAAATTCAAACATTCCTGGAGGCACAATGAACATCACGATCGCTCAATTGAATCCTACCGTTGGACAACTTAAAGAAAATGCCCAAGCCATTCTAGACGCTGCTCAAACGGCACAAGCTCAGGGAACCCATTTAATGATTACCCCGGAACTCGCCCTGTGTGGGTATCCGCCCAAGGATCTCCTCCTCAACGATCGCTTTGTCACGGATATGCAACAGCATTTAGAACAATTAGCGCTGGATTTACCTCCGGATTTACCGGTGTTAGTGGGTACGGTTTCTCGCAATATCAACGCCAAAATTCAGGGGGAAAAACCCTTATTTAATAGCGTAGCCCTCTTACACAAAGGCAGCATTGAACGATATTTCCATAAACGTCTCTTACCCAACTACGATGTCTTTGATGAACATCGTTATTTTGAATCGGGCAACGCCTGTAACTGGTTCATTCTGGCGGATCCCTGCCACCCCGAACAAAGCTTAAAAATTGGCATTACCATCTGCGAAGATTTTTGGAATGACCAAAACTTCTGGGGTCAGCGCAACTACCCCCTCGATCCCTTAGAGGAATTAGCCAAAGAAAAAGTCGATTTAATTGTCAATCTTGCCGCTTCTCCCTACACCGTTGCGAAACAACAATTCCGCGAAAAACTACTGGCCCACGGTGCCCGCCGCTGCCACTGTCCCATTTTCTATGCCAATCAAGTGGGGGGGAATGATGACTTAATCTTTGATGGTTATAGTGTCCTAATTGCCACGGATGGCAGTGTGAAGTCCCGCGCCCCTGGCTTTAGACCCTATTTACTCCACACCACCCTTTCCGAGCAGCCCTACCCTCCCACTACGCCCTTAAATCAGGTCTACCCCCTGCCCCCTGTACCTGAAGCAGAGATTTGGCAAGCCCTAGTCTTTGGGGTGCAGGACTACGTTCGCAAATGTGGCTTTCAGCGCATTGTCCTGGGCCTCAGTGGCGGTATTGACTCTGCCCTAGTGGCAACGATCGCAGCGGCGGCAGTGGGGCCCGCCAATGTCCTCGCGGTGTTGATGCCCTCTTCCTACAGTTCGGATCACTCCATTACCGATGCCGTTGCACTGGTGAAAACCCTGGGCATTCAGTCCACGACCCTCCCCATTGAAGCGATGATGCAGAGCTTTGGGGACACCTTACGTGAACTGTTTACGGGGCAGGAGCCTGGTGTTGCCGAAGAGAATCTTCAGTCCCGGATTCGGGGCACCTTACTGATGGCGATCGCTAATAAATTTGGTCACTTACTGCTCTCCACCGGCAACAAATCGGAAATGGCCGTGGGGTACTGCACCCTCTACGGTGACATGGATGGTGGCTTAGCAGCGATCGCCGATGTGCCTAAAACCCAGGTCTATAAAATCTGCCAGTGGATTAACGATCAGGGCAATTCCTCCGTCCGATCGCAATTACAACTCCCCCTCGAACCGACCCCGATCATTCCCCCAAATATTCTCACCAAGCCCCCCAGTGCAGAACTCAAACCCGGTCAAGTGGATCAGGATTCCCTACCGGATTACGACACCTTAGATGCCATTCTCGATCGCTTTTTACATCAGCATCAATCCGTTCCTGAAGTAGTGGCTGCAGGCTTCGATGAAGCAACGGTACAACGCATTTGGACACTGGTGATGCGATCGGAATTTAAGCGGAAACAGGCAGCCCCAGGCTTAAAAATTACCGATCGTGCTTTTGGTACGGGGTGGCGAATGCCCATTGCTAGTCAGTGGTAAAGCTGTAGGCAAAATATTTCACAGAAATTTAAATTTAAGGGGAAAATGAGGGGCTTTAGTTCCCATTTTCCTACTTTAATCATGAATTCAAATCATGAAGTCAGCCTAAGTATAGATGGCCACCAGTGCTTGGGAAAATTCCGAGTCTGCTTCAAACCTGTGGACTTGATAGTGATTTTCAGCATTATAGAAGTTCCCCAAAGCCTTACGAGTTAAATCATCTAGATCTTCCTGCCGTACAAAACGATCGCCAATCACAGCCTGTAACCGTTCCCAATCGTTATAAAAATACTCTTGAAGTAAGGGAATGATCCGGTTATACCAAGCAAAATGCAGAGCTTCCAAGTCATCAATGCCCATGAGGTAACTATGACCAACCTGATAGTCCCGCCCCAGTAAAGCAGAGAGTCTTCGATTCAAATTTTCCAGAAGATTGGCGAGATTAACACCTTCCACCGTTCCCAGTAAAGCCGGATTGGGCATTTGTTCCAGAAAAGTAAAGCGCCGTCTTAAAGCAATATCTAGCAAGGCAATAGAGCGATCGGCGGTATTCATGGTGCCTAAAATCAGTAGGTTTTCTGGAACCCCAAAACTTTCTTTGGAATAGGGCAGTTGAACCGTAATCTCATTTTCTTCATTGAGCCGTTTGTCATCTTCAATTAAAGTAATCAACTCACCAAAAACCTTAGCAATATTCGCACGATTTATTTCGTCAATAATCAACAAATATTTATGATCGAGATCATTCTGGGCACACCGACAAATATCTTTAAAAATACCATCCACCACCTCATAGGAAATTTGACCATCTGCTGAGACTGGTTTTAACCCTTCTACAAACTCTTCGTAGGCAAAGGACTGATGAAAGGTCACAAATCTGACATATTTTGAGACATCAGGGCTAGCTTCCTCTGGGTTCTGAAGTTCGTCAAGGATGTTTGCTAATTTAACTTCTACATAGCCTTCCCCTTCTTCCGTTAAGCGCCACTCACTCTGTTCTGTCTTTTCAAATAAGAAAGGAGACAACCGAGTTTTATATTTCACGGTTTGAATATTAGGAGAGGTATGGATTTGTAACATTGCCCAAAGCTGATTAGTCAATTTTTTAGTTTGGGTTGATGCCCAGAAATCCTGAATAATGGCTTCTTCCGCAATTTCAGCAACTTTAAATAATTTTTTATTTGGCTTAAGATATATCGCCAAAGCAATAACTTCATGCCAGGTCAAGGGGCGAACTAAATCTCGACGGCGTTGCTCTGGAGACAATGGTGTACTTAACTGTTCACTCAAATAAAAGGTTGTAAAACGGTTTACTACATAGGTTTTCCCCGTTCCCGGCGGCCCGTATAAAATTAGATTGCGGTTGTGCTCTGCTAAGGTGGCTAAATGGACGATCTCTTCGGGCCAGTCGATTACATCTTTTTCGTTGCCTTGAGGTGTTTTGACCGTTTGCTTACCCGGTGGAAAAACATCGTACAAAAATCGCATCATTCCATGGGTATCTATCCCTGAAAACTCAGATTGGCTTCTCAGGAATTCCAGCAACTGGCGGTTCTTGTTATGAAGACCACTTTGGGGTCGTTGCCCTAAACAGTTCAGAAAATGAATCAGGTGATACGGATTAGC
>JBEAPM010000376.1:0-2761 GCA_041164445.1 Cyanobacteriota bacterium | reverse complement strand
CAACAGCCAACCCTCCTCTAACTCCTCCCAGGAGGAGAACCCAAGCGCCCCAGATCCGGTGCGGTTGGAGGTGTTTAAAAATCGCTACCAGTTCATCGCCGAACAGATGGGCATTGTCCTGCAAAATACCGCCGCATCCGTGAACATTAAGGAGCGTCTGGACTTCTCCTGCGCTATTTTTGATCAACAGGGGGATCTCGTCGCCAATGCGCCCCATATTCCAGTTCACCTCGGCTCCATGAGTGAAAGTGTTAAGGCGCTGGTGAATCATCCCGGCGGAAGCTTGCAACCTGGACAGGTGTACCTGTCGAACAACCCCTACAACGGTGGTACCCACCTCCCAGATGTCACGGTGATCACCCCCATGTTTGACGGACAGGGGCAAACCGTTCTGTTTTACCTTGCTTCCCGAGGGCACCAAGCGGATCTGGGGGGGATTACCCCAGGTTCAATGCCTCCCCACAGTAAAACGATCGCTGAGGAGGGGATTTTATTCGATAACCAGTTGTTAGTGAATGGTGGTCAATTTCAGGATGGAGCGATGCGGGCTCACTTACGGGAGTCTCCTTACCCTGCCCGCAACCCCGACCAGAACTTGGCGGACTTTAAAGCCCAAATTGCCGCCAATGCCCGAGGTATTCAAGCTCTTACGCAAATGGTAGAAGAGTACGGAATTACTGTCGTACAAGCCTACATGAAACACGTCCAGAACAATGCAGAGCAGGCGGTACGGGAAGCGATCGGCTCACTTCAGTCGGGGCAGTTCACCACCGTCATGGACAATGGCATTCAAATTGCGGTGAAAATTACCGTAGATGCCCAGGAGAAAACCGCAACGATCGACTTTACGGGCACCTCTCCCCAGGGCAACCACAACTTTAATACGCCCACTGCCGTTGTTCAGGCCGTAGTCCTCTACGTTTTCCGAACTCTGGTGCAGGACTCTATTCCCCTCAATGCCGGTTGTCTCAAACCCTTACAGTTGATTATTCCCCCCGGTTGTCTCCTCAATCCTCAGTACCCCGCCGCTGTAGTTGCCGGTAACGTAGAAACCTCCCAAACGATCGCGGATACCCTGTACGGCGCGATCGGCTGTCTTGCCGCCAGTCAGGGCACCATGAATAACCTCACCTTTGGCGATGGGCAGTATCAGTATTACGAAACCATTTGCGGGGGCAGTGGGGCCGGGAAATATCTGGGCACAACACAGGGCTTTGCTGGTACTGATGCCGTCCAGACCCACATGACCAACTCCCGCATCACCGATCCAGAAATTTTAGAATCCCGCTTTCCCGTCTCCCTCGATCGCTTTGCTATCCGTCAGCACAGTGGAGGCCGGGGTCAATTTTGCGGCGGCAATGGAGTCATTCGGCAGTTACAGTTTCACCATCCCTTAACTGTTTCCATTCTCTCCAACCGGCGACGGGTCGCACCCTTTGGTTTAGCGGGAGGAGAGGCCGGACAAAGGGGGGAAAATTTAGTGATCCGCGCCAACGGCGATCGTCTCATTCTAGACAGTTGCGCCCAAGTGGACTTGCAGCCCGGCGATCGCTTAGTGATTAGCACCCCAGGCGGCGGCGGTTATGGAGAGGATTTGCAAGCTTAAGGATTCTGGCTTGACTTCAGCGTTCCGTTGGGTCGGAGGTCAAAGCCTGGTGTGGGATTGAAGGAAAAATCCCCCTAGGGCGCGTCATCAATTAGGTCTAGAAGCCTGGCGACATCAAGGTTACCGCGCCCGTTCCAGCAAACATAACTAGGGGCTGAAACGACTGCCGTATAAACACTTTAGGGCTAACTGATGACAGCCCCTAGTTGATGACAGCCCTAAGGGGAGTGTCAGGTTCGGTTTAACTGAATTTGTTACGGATGACCACTTCTTCGAGAGGAAGTTGTCCAGGGCGAGGCTGAGCCGGTTTAACCGCTTTGCCCACCGTAATCATCATGCCAATGACATGATCCTCCGGCAAGTTAATAAGCTCAGCAGCCTTTTTGGGATCAAAGCCAATCATGGCACAGGTGTCATAGCCCATGGCCTTCGCTGCCAGCATCACCGTTTGCGCCGCAATGCCACAGGAACGCATTGCCTCATCCCGCTGCAGTTGATCTTTGTCTTGGTAAAACCCGGAAATCATCGGCACAATTTTTTCTTGGGCTTCCTGGGGCGCATCTTTCCAATAGCGTTGCGGTTCCTTTAAGGCTGCTTTGAGGTCAGCGCAGATCAAGAGGGTAAAAGAAGCATCGGTAACTTGAGCCTGGTTCCAGGCGGCTGCCCGTAAGGCTTGACGGAGTTCTGGATCCGTAACTACCACAAAACGCCAGTTTTGCATATTAAAGGAAGTGGGAGACAGGATGGCTAATTCCATCAATTGCTGAATCTCAGCTTCAGACATCTGGTGGCTAGCATCGTAATGCTTTACCGATCGTCTTTGTTGGATAGCATCAAAGGTATTCATGGACGGTAAACTCTTTCACTCAATGGATAACGGCGAAACAAACTCGAAACAGGCTATCTAGGGCGCGTCATCAATTAGGTCTAGAAGCCTTGCGACATCAAGGCTACCGCGCCCGCTCCAGCAAACATAACTAGGGCTGAAACGACTGCTGTATAAACACTTCAGCACTAAATGATGACAGCCCCTAGTTGCGGCGACGGTCTATGGCGTTTGCCTCCCACTCCCACCGATTGGAGAGGTTGAGCATACACCTACCGCGATGTGCAACTATTTTTAGATCCCCGGTTTCTCGTAGAACGAAGCCCAAT
>JBEAPM010000375.1:0-2679 GCA_041164445.1 Cyanobacteriota bacterium | reverse complement strand
CAATGCTCTGACCACATCACCCCAAACATTCCCAGTTCTGCCCGGTTGGGATGTCGTCCTAAGCGATCGACAATCATCTGATATTCATCGGGTTTAATGCCTTCTGCAGCAATTTCCGCCGGAGAAAAGGGAGCGTCCTGAAGACTGGGAGGGGTAGACATGGGTAGGAGGGGGTAGGGGTTAGGGGGTTAGGGGATAGTTTTGAGTTTTGAGTTTTGAGTTTTGAGTTGGCTGGGTTCCCCTCCAGGGAGGGATTAGGGGTTAGGGGATAGTTTTGAGTTTTGAATTTTGAGTTGGCTGTGTTCCCCTCCAGGGAGGGGGTAGGGGTGGGTTGGATCTAGGACTGCTGTAAGGGGGATTTAGGGGGTATATCTTAGCTATTATCTTACGGAAAGGGGATTCCGTTGAGGTCTGGGGCAAATTTAGCGAAAATGTGCTATTAGCCGGTTGGGTGTGAATCCAGACCTCGATCTCTAACCAGGATGTGAGTCAAACTGGGTCATTCAAAGCGGCAAATATTTATTGGGCCCGTAAT
This sequence comes from Cyanobacteriota bacterium, assembly GCA_041164445.1. Lineage (GTDB taxonomy): Bacteria > Cyanobacteriota > Cyanobacteriia > Prochlorotrichales > Prochlorotrichaceae > JBEAPM01. The sequence continues at coordinate 2,144 of JBEAPM010000375.1, read as the reverse complement.
TCTGAGATTTGCGTTAATATAAGTTAACAATTCGTAATCGCAAGAACGTGGAGGACAAGCTCCGGTGAAAAAAAGATGGAGAAATGCAGGGCTTTATATCCTGCTAGCGATCGTCGTGGTCGCCTTAGGTACAGCCTTTTTCGATCGTCAAGCGCCTACGCTACAAACTTGGCGCTACAGTGAATTTATTCAACAAGTCGATCAGGGGCAAGTCGCAAAAGTGAGCATTAGTCCCGATCGCACTCAAGCCTTAGTGACGGCGAATGATGGCAGTAAGGTGGAAGTTAATCTTCCCAATGACCCGGAACTGCTGAATATTCTCACCGATCATAGTGTTGATATTTCTGTGCGTCCCCAAGGAAACGATAATGTCCTGTTGCGGGCCCTCAGCAGCTTTTTAATTCCATTTTTACTCTTAGTGGGTTTATTTTTCCTGCTCCGCCGCGCCCAAGGTGGACCCGGTAACCAAGCCATGAACTTTGGCAAGTCCAAAGCCCGGGTGCAAATGGAACCTCAAACCCAGGTGACCTTTGGGGATGTAGCAGGGATTGATCAAGCCAAGTTAGAACTGACGGAAGTCGTGGACTTCCTCAAGAATGCCGATCGCTTTACGGCAGTAGGAGCCAAAATTCCCAAGGGTGTCCTCTTAGTCGGCCCACCGGGGACGGGTAAAACGCTCCTGGCCCGTGCAGTGGCAGGGGAAGCGGGTGTGCCCTTCTTTTCCATCTCCGGTTCCGAGTTTGTAGAAATGTTTGTGGGGGTTGGTGCCTCCCGAGTACGGGACTTGTTTGAACAAGCCAAAGGTAACGCCCCCTGTATTGTCTTCATTGATGAGATTGATGCCGTTGGCCGTCAGCGGGGAGCTGGTTTAGGCGGTGGTAACGATGAGCGGGAACAAACCCTCAACCAGTTACTCACAGAAATGGATGGATTTGAAGGGAATACCGGCATTATCATTATTGCCGCGACCAACCGTCCTGATGTCTTGGATGCTGCTCTCCTGCGTCCCGGTCGCTTCGATCGCCAAGTGGTGGTCGATCGTCCTGACTACGCCGGTCGTTTAGAAATCCTCAATGTTCACGCCCGTGGCAAAACCCTGGCCCCTGACATAGACCTGGAAAAAATTGCCCGTCGGACTCCCGGCTTTACCGGTGCGGATCTTTCCAACTTACTGAACGAGGCCGCCATTTTAGCCGCTCGTCGGAACCTCACGGAAATTTCCATGGATGAGGTGAATGATGCCATCGATCGCGTCTTGGCCGGGCCCGAGAAGAAAGACCGGGTCATGAGCGAAAAACGCAAGCAACTGGTGGCTTACCATGAAGCAGGTCACGCCCTAGTGGGTGCCTTGATGCCCGATTACGATCCCGTCCAGAAAATCAGCATTATTCCTCGGGGTCGAGCTGGTGGTTTAACCTGGTTTACCCCCAGTGAAGAGCGGATGGAGTCTGGTCTTTATTCCCGAGCCTATTTGCATAACCAAATGGCCGTCGCCTTAGGGGGACGCTTAGCAGAGGAAATCGTCTTTGGTGAAGAAGAAGTCACCACCGGAGCCTCGAATGACCTGCAACAAGTCGCTCGGGTTGCCCGCCAGATGATTACTCGGTTCGGCATGAGCGAAAAACTGGGGCCCGTTGCTCTGGGTCGTCAGCAGGGCAATATGTTCCTCGGCCGAGAAATCTCCGCAGAGCGGGACTTCTCGGAAGAAACCGCCGCTACGATCGATGATGAAGTGCGTCAACTCGTGGATGTAGCCTATCGTCGTGCCAAAGATGTGCTGGTTACGAACCGATCGGTGCTGGATAAACTGGCTCAAATGTTAGTCGAGCGGGAAACCGTAGATGCAGAGGAACTGCAAGACTTACTGAATAACAGCGAAGTTAAAATGGCAGCGATCGCTTAAGACGCTCTTAAGCTCTTAAGACACTAAGTTGACAGGGCGATCGAGCCTTGAATTTTAGCAAAGGCAGTGACATCGAGTCACTGCCTTTTGTGATCTGGACACACCTCGTAGAGTCTCATAGAGTAATGCCGCTTCTCTGTCACTTGTTTGTTAGCTCCTTTATGATGCCATTCTGCCCGGTTAAAACTCTACTGCGATACAGCAATCCTAAATGGGTTGTGTGGTGTGCGCCCTCCGGGCG
>JBEAPM010000374.1:0-13516 GCA_041164445.1 Cyanobacteriota bacterium | reverse complement strand
AGTCCGAAAAACTCCTGCACATGGAAGATACCCTCCACAACCGCCTCATTGGTCAAGAGGAAGCGGTGCGGGCAGTTTCCCGTGCCATTCGTCGGGCGCGGGTCGGTCTAAAAAGTCCTAATCGTCCCATTGCCAGCTTTATCTTCTCTGGACCCACTGGGGTCGGTAAAACCGAGCTAACCAAGTCTTTGGCTGCCTACTTCTTTGGCTCCGAGGAAGCTATGGTGCGGTTGGATATGTCGGAATATATGGAGCGCCATACCGTTTCTAAACTGATCGGTTCACCGCCAGGGTATGTGGGTTACAACGAAGGGGGACAACTGACGGAAGCCGTGCGCCGCCGTCCTTACACCGTCGTCCTCTTCGATGAAATTGAAAAAGCTCACCCGGATGTGTTCAACCTCCTACTGCAAATCCTGGAAGATGGTCGGCTGACGGATGCCAAAGGGCGCACCGTAGACTTTAAAAACACCTTGATCATCATGACCTCTAACATTGGCTCCAAGGTGATCGAAAAAGGTGGCGGTGGTTTAGGCTTTGAATTCTCCGGTGAGGATCCGGCGGATTCTCAATACAATCGCATTCGCTCCTTGGTCAATGAAGAACTGAAGAATTACTTCCGTCCAGAATTCCTCAACCGCTTAGACGAAATTATCGTCTTCCGCCAGTTGAACAAGGAAGAAGTCAAGCAGATCGCCAAGATTATGCTGCGGGAAGTCTTCAGCCGTCTCACGGAAAAAGGCATTACCCTCGAAGTCACACCGAAGTTCGAGGATCGCCTGATCGAAGAGGGCTACAACCCTAGTTACGGGGCCCGTCCATTACGCCGTGCCATCATGCGCCTCTTGGAGGACACGTTAGCCGAAGAAATTCTTTCCAGTCGCATTCAAGACGGCGATGTAGCGATCGTTGATGTGGATGAAGAAGGGAAAGTGAAGGTGTCTGCAGAAGAAAGTCGCTCCAGCTTACCCGCAGTGGTTGAGCCAGAGCGATCGCCCCAATCCGTAGAAAGCTAAGGACATAAGTTCTTAATTTTGAGTTCTTAGTTTTGAGTTTTGAGTTGAGGCTCTTAAGACCTTGAGAACTTATTAAGGACTGATTTGGGACTGATGAAATCCTCGTGTTAGAAACCCGGTTTCTTCAAGAAGCCGGGTTTTTGAGTGTTACAACTGGGTTGTTAGTCTGACAAGGTTGATCTACAGCCTAAGATAAGGTTTAGTGGACTTAGATGATTTGAGACCCTCGTTTAGAAGGATAGGTAAAATATGCGCATTTTGGTGATGGGTGGCACACGCTTCATTGGCGTTTATCTAACGCAGCACTTGGTTGAGCAAGGCCATGAAGTGGTGCTCTTCAACCGGGGTAATTGTCAGCCACCTGTAGAAGGAGTTACCCAGATCCACGGCGATCGTACCAATGCTGAGCAACTCAAAGAGAGACTCAAGTCCGAATCCTTCGATGCCATTTTTGATAATAATGGCCGGGAGTTGAAGGATACTCAACCCTTAATCGAACTGTTTGCCGATCAGATTAGTCAGTTCATTTATGTGAGTTCAGCCGGGGTTTACGCCCCTTCTGATCAAATGCCCCATTATGAGGACGATGCCGTCGATCCCAAAAGTCGCCATCGGGGCAAGTTTGAAACGGAAAATTATTTGGCCGCCCAAAATATTCCCTTCACCTCAGTTCGTCCGGTTTATATCTATGGCCCCAGAAACTATAATCCCGTAGAATCTTGGTTTTTCGATCGTCTCAGTCACGATCGTCCCATCCCCATCCCCGGCAACGGCTTACATATTACCCAATTGGGTCATGTGGCCGATTTAGCCTCTGCCATGGCCGCCACTTTAAATAACCCCAGAGCGATCGGACAAATCTATAATATTTCCGGCGATAAGTTTGTCACCTTAAATGGTCTGGCTCGCCTCTGTGCCTTAGCCATGGATAAAGATCCTAATCAGGTGGAACTGGTTCACTACGATCCGAAAGCCTTTGATTTTGGCAAGCGAAAAGCTTTTCCCCTGAGACCGCAACACTTTTTCACCTCCATCGCAAAGGCCAAGCAAGACTTACACTGGCATCCGAGCTTCGATTTAGTCTCCGGTCTCCAGGATTCCTATCAGCATGATTATCGGCTCCAGCAGAATCCATCTCCAGACTTTTCTGTGGATGATGAAATCCTCAGTGCCCTCAAGGCCTAAAAACGATCGGTAAGAGGCTGTGCTTGGGACTGTCATCAATGCGCGATCAAAGAGGCGGTCTTTGCTTCAGCCCCGAGGATTAAAACTAGGACGGTCGTGGCTAATCTGGCAATCTAGATACCCTAAGAGGTCTAGACTTCATTGATGACGCGCTAGACTTCCGTTTACAGTTCTCATTGCTTGCCCTCGACATTGACTACGGTGGCTTCTTCTATCGACCTTTGCTGAACCTGCTGCACCGCACTGCTGCAAAACAGTGTAGAGGTAACTACCCGAACGCTTTGCACGATACGCTATCTTTGTTGCTAAGGAAATTACTATGACCTCCCCTTCTTCAGCGCTGATCAATTCTGAGCGGATGCCAGTTGAGAATAACCCTCGGGAAGAAGATCAGTCTCCTGATCCCCAGGGAGAAGTTCCTGAAATGCCCGAGCGAGAAGCCTCTGCTTGGACGATTGAAGAGAGTGAGAAATTGTATCGAATTCGAGGCTGGGGAGAGCCCTATTTTTCCATTAATGCGGCGGGTCATGTGACCGTCTCTCCCCGAGGCGATCGAGGGGGATCTTTAGATCTCTTTGAGCTAGTGGAATCCCTAAAATGTCGTAATCTTTCCTTGCCTCTTTTAATTCGATTTTCTGATATTTTACAGGATCGGTTAGAGCGCTTAAACGCTTGCTTTTCTAAAGCGATCGCCCGCTATAACTATGCTGGGGTCTATAAAGGGGTTTTTCCGGTGAAATGTAATCAACAACGTCATTTGCTGGAAAAATTAGTGCGCTATGGTGAACCCTATCAGTTTGGTTTAGAAGCTGGTTCTAAACCTGAATTGATGATAGCCTTAGCCTTGCTCTCCACCCCTGAAGCCTTATTAATCTGTAATGGTTATAAAGATCAAGATTATATTGAAACCGCCATCCTTTCCCGCCGTTTAGGAAAGACACCAATTATTGTTTTAGAGCAACTCGAAGAAGTCGATTTAGCGATCGCCGCCTATCAAAAATTAGGTATTGCTCCCATTTTAGGCGTGAGAGCCAAATTAAATAGTCGAGGAGTGGGACGTTGGGCAACCTCAGCCGGGGATCGCGCTAAATTTGGCTTGAATATTCCCGAAATTGTCTCAGTCGTGGAAAAACTGCGATCGGCCAATCTCTTAGATAGCCTACAACTGCTGCATTATCACATTGGTTCACAAATTTCTGATATTGCCGTGGTCAAAGCTGCTATTCAGGAAGCCAGTCAAATTTATACCCAGCTCGTGCTCTTAGGGGCCAATATGAACTATCTGGATGTGGGTGGGGGGTTAGGAGTGGATTATGACGGTTCAAAGACCAATTTCCATGCCTCTAAAAACTACAATATGCAGAACTATGCCAATGATTTAGTCGCAACCATTAAAGATGCCTGTAATCAGCACCAAGTCTCTGTTCCCACGCTGATTAGTGAAAGTGGCCGAGCGATCGCTTCCCATCAGTCCGTCTTAGTCTTCGACATTTTAGGCACCAGTGATGCTCCCTCCGGACAGCCCCTACCCGCCCAAGCAGAGGAAGACTTAATTATCCGCAATCTCTGGGAAGCCTATAGTCACGTCAGTCTGGAGAACTACCAAGAGTGCTATCACGATGCTGAGCAATTTAAAGAAGATGCCATCACCGCCTTTCGCCTTGGCTATTTAAGTTTGACCCAGCGGGCCCGCGCTGAACATATTTACTGGGCCTGTTGCCGGAAAATTCAAAACATTATCCAACACCAAGATTATGTTCCCGACGATCTCGAAGCCTTGAGACACAATATGGCTTCTATTTATTATATGAACCTGTCTGTGTTTCAATCCGCTCCCGATAGTTGGGCGATCGATCAATTATTTCCCATTATGCCCATTCATCGTTTGCATGAAGAACCAACCGAACGGGGAATCTTGGCTGATCTGACCTGTGATAGTGATGGCAAAATCAATCAATTTATTGATCTCTTAGACGTTAAAAATCTGTTGGAACTGCATACCTACCAGTCTGGTTCGCCCTATTACCTGGGAATGTTTTTGGGGGGAGCTTATCAAGAAATCATGGGAAATTTACATAACCTGTTTGGAGACACAAACGCCGTTCATATTACCTTGACTCCGAAAGGATATGAAATTGAAAATGTAGTCAAAGGAGATACGATTCAAGAGGTTTTAGGGTATGTTCAGTATGATATTGAAGATATGGTAGAAAATGTGCGTTTACAAACTGAAAAAGCCTTGCAGGATCAGAGTATTACCCTGGAAGAATCTCAGCGACTCTTGCAAAGTTTTGAACAGAGTTTAAGAAGTTACACCTATCTAGGGCGACCCTAGTTTGAGGAAACTAGACTACAAACTTAAGGCGGAAGAGTGCGGCGCTCCGGACTCTTAAATTTTTTCGCTTTCAGCGGAGACTGGGCAGGAAAGGGAACTAAAGCAATCGTTTTACTTCAGATCTCAAAACTGATGACCACTTTGATGGATCGGGGGTCGTGATGCCGATCGCCCCGATCCCAGTCCTCACAATCCCTATTCCTGGGTAGCAAGAAGAACCCCATTTTGGCTTTTTCGAGGTAAACCTATAGGGTACCTCAATCAATTGTGGTGAGCGGCTTCGCTACCCGCCGCAATGCCTACTCTTGGGTACAAAGAGGAACAAAGCTGCGAATTTTTCGAGGTGCCTTATGGTACTATTTACATAACTTCATAATCTAGGTGATATTTGATCGTGTCTGAGGGAAATAAACCGACGATCTTGGTAACGGGGGGTGCAGGTTATATTGGCTCCCATGCGGTGCTTGCGCTCAAAGCCCAAGGGTATGCTGTGCTAATTCTCGATAACCTAGTATACGGTCACAAAGATCTGGTTCAGAGTGCTTTAGAAGTTGACCTCATTGTGGGGGATACCAACGATCGTGCTTTGCTCGATGAGATTTTTCAATCCCATTCGATTGCGGCTGTGATGCATTTTGCGGCCTATGCTTACGTGGGAGAATCGGTGCAAAAGCCAGCCAAATACTATCGCAATAACTTTGTCGGGACTTTAACTTTACTGGAAGCGATGGTTGCGGCGGGGATTTCTCAGTTTGTCTTCTCTTCTACCTGTGCGACTTATGGTGTGCCTCAAACGATTCCCATTCCCGAAGATCACCCCCAAAACCCCATTAATCCCTATGGTCAAAGCAAGTTGATGGTCGAAAAGATCCTAGAGGATTTTAGCGAAGCCTATGGGATGCGATCGGTTATTTTTCGGTACTTTAATGCCGCAGGCGCAGATCCCCTAGGGCGGGTTGGCGAAGATCATCAACCGGAAACCCACCTCATTCCCTTAGTCTTATTAACGGCTTTGGGACAGCGCTCCAGTATTTCTATTTTTGGTACCAATTATGACACCCCCGACGGAACCTGTATTCGAGATTACATTCACGTCACAGATTTAGCGGAAGCCCACGTTTTAGGACTGCAGTATCTCCAAGGGGGAAACCCTTCCGCTGTTTTTAATTTGGGCAACGGCAATGGGTTCTCAGTGCGGGAAGTGATTGCGGTGGCGGAAGCGATTACGGGTCGATCGATTACGGTGATCGAAAGCGATCGTCGTCCTGGGGATCCACCCGCCTTGGTGGGCAGCAGCCAAAAAGCAAAAGAAGTCTTGGGTTGGCAGCCCCACTATGCCGATCTGTCTCAGATTTTAGATCATGCCTGGCAATGGCATCAAAAACGTCATCAAAGACCTCTGCTATAAATAGAGAACCAGATTGATCGGGGATCCTGAAGCCATCTCTAGGGGGTGTATTGTTCTATGGGGGATCCCTCCTGCCCTCTGACGCGCTCAATCCCAAGGGATCCGTCAAGATTTTGCTCGGCTGCTCCCTGAATTTAGGTTTTACAGGAAGTTCCAACTCCTCGCCGATATGCTCAACCCTTATTCATGACTGAACGGGAAGGTAAAATGACACAAAAAATGCCAACTGCGATCGATCGTCCTGTGCGGCTTGTCATCATCACTCAATTCTATCCTCCCGATTATGCGGCGACAGGACAGTTAATTGAGGAACTAGCGACTCAATTGGGGCATACCGGCGTAAAGGTGACTATTTTTACGGGACAGCCAGGCTATGCCTTTGAAATGGATTCCGCTCCAGCCGATGAAGTTGTTGAAAATCTTGCTATTAAACGATCGCGAACCTCAAGAATCTGGCCGCGACGCATTCGAGGACGAGCGATTAATGGTTTATTCTTTTGTGCCCGTGCCATCATTCGTTTATTAGATCCCCGCCACAAACGGGACTTACTGATGGTGACCACGGAGCCCCCTTATATCGGGATCGTGGCCTATATTGCCCATTGTATTATGGGAACGCCTTATATTTGTTTACTTTATGATTTATACCCAGATGTTGCGGTGTCCTTAAATGTATTGTCTCAACGACACTGGTTTACTCACTTTTGGGACTTTTTAAACCGTAAAATTTGGAAGCGAGCCCAAGCCATTATTGTGCTCAGTTCAACTATGCGCCAACGGATTTTAGACAAAAGTCCAGGATTAGAGTCTAAAATTTCCATCATTCATAATTGGGCCAATCCAGACCTGATTAAACCCCTACCCAAGGATCAGAATTGGTTTGCCCAAGAACATAATCTGGTCAACCAGTTCATCGTTCTTTATTCCGGTAATATGGGGCGATGTCATGATATGAAAACGATTCTCGAAACCGTTAAAATCCTCCAACAGGACGCTATTCAATTTGTCTTCATTGGCAACGGGGCTAAGCGCCAACAATTCCGAGATACCGTTGACGCTTTAGGGCTAAAAAACTGTACATTTCTCCCCTATCAAGATCGTCAAGTTTTGCCCTATTCCCTAACATCCTGCGATTTGAACTTAATTAGTATCGATCGGGGGATGGGGGGCTTAGTTGCCCCGAGTAAGCTCTACAGCAGTTTAGCCTCTGGTCGTGCCATTGCCGCTATTTGTCCTCCCCACTCCTATTTACGATCGATCGTTTCTGAGGGGAACTGCGGCATTGCGATCGATAATGGTGATGCCCAAGCCTTAGCTGACTTTATTCTCAAGCTTGCTCAGAATCCAGTCTTATCCCAACAACTTGGCCTGAATGGTCGTCAGTATATGCTGGAGAACTTTACCCCAGAGTGTATTGCAGACCAATACTTGGATGTTGTCTTCAGTTGCCTGAAACGCAAACCCCTTGCGACCTCGACACACCCCGTGATCAAATAGGGGCTTTACACTTAAAGCGGAAAAATTTAATGGAAGAGTGCGGCGCTCCGCGCCGCACTCTTCCGCAATTAAATGGTAACCACGGGGAATACCGTAATCTTAAAGGGGGGGACTGGAAGGCTAACCACACAACCCTTTCAGCGTCTAGTTCTGACCACCGATTTAGGAGTGGGGATATTTCTTTTGGTGACGGATGGTCTTTGTAATCTGCTTCCAGCGGCGTTTGGTGTTGTGACGAACATGGCTATCCTGCCGCTGTTCAAGCCATTGTTGTTCTCGCTGGAGTTTTTGATAGCTCTGTAACCGCTGCGGATCTAGGGTACCCAAGACGATCGCTTCCTGAACGGCACATCCAGGTTCTGTGTCGTGCTGACAATCATGAAACTTACAGGTTGCCGCCAGGGATTCAATATCCCCAAAAGTCTCCTGCAAGCCAGATCCATCACTCCAGAGTTGAAGTTCCCGCATCCCGGGTGTGTCAATGAGTAAGGCTCCGGAGGGTAATAGAATAAGCTGGCGGTGAGTGGTGGTATGTCGCCCCCGACTATCGTCTGTCCTAACGGCTTGAGTGGCTTGTTGTTGCTGTCCGAGCCAGTAGTTGGTCAGCGTAGATTTGCCTACCCCTGATGAGCCAATCAGGGCGATCGTTTGACCAGGGCGTAGGTAGACCTCCAGTTGTTCCAATCCTTGTCCGGTGGTGGCGCTGATCGGATAAATCGGTACTCCCATCACACTGTCTTGCACTAAAGCGATCGCTTTTGCCAAATCGGCACACTGATCTGCTTTATTCAAGATAACGATCGGGGTTGCACCACTCTCCCAAGCGGTCACTAAATAGCGCTCAATGCGACGGACATTAAAGTCACCATCAAGCCCTGACATGAGAAACACCGTATCCACATTAGCGGCAACAATCTGTCCTTCCGTGGGGGTTCCAGCCATCTTGCGGACAAACTGACCTGTGCGCGGCAACACCTCATGAATAACTGCTGAACGGTTGTCCCCCTGGGGTTCAACAACAACCCAGTCTCCCACTGCAGGAAACATCAGGGGACTTTCAGCCTCATGCCGAAAATGTCCCGTGACGTGAGCATCGGCCTCACCCGTCTCCATGTAAATCCGATAGCTGCCACGGTGCTCTGAGATCACACGAGCCGCAACAAATCCCGTTGACCGTGTTTGCTTAAACTGTGCAAATGCGACATCAAAACTGCTGCCTAAGCACCAGCCCCAGGTTTTTAAATTCAAGATCCGGTCCTCCCACAAACGGCAGTCCCAACTGTCCACTACAGTGGGGAACACTTACTGCTCACACAACTCAAGGAACAAACTTTCATAGGCGGCTAACGATCGTTCAAAGCGATAGTATTGCACCGCATAGTCCCGGCCTTGCGCTCCTAATCGCTCTCCGTAATCCCGATCGTGATAGAGCTTGAGTACGGCATTGGCCAAACCTTTTGGATTTTCAGGGGAGACCACTAAGCCCCCCTGACTTTGGTTGACCACCTGGGCTGCAGAACCCTCCAAGGGCACCGAGGCAATAATGGGACGGCCACTGGCCAGGAGCAGTTGGGTTTTGGAGGGCATATTAAAGGCAATCACCGTTTGACGCTGGACAATTAAACCCACATCTGCCGCCGCCAGCATTTCAGGCACTGCTTCCCGAGGTTGAAAAGGTAACAGCTTCACATTGGTAACCGCTAACTGATTACAAATATCCTCTAACTCTGCGATCGCTTTTTCTTCTCCCACAATGACAAAGACAATATCAGACTCAGCTTCCAACAACTTGGCCGCTTTAATAACGGTTTTTAAACCTTGGGTTAGGGCAATATTGCCAGAGTACATGACGACAAAACGATCGCCCAAATTGTGCTGATGACGAAAGGCATTATCGAGTTTAGGGAGCGGCTTGACAAAGTCCACATTGACCCAACTAGGGATGCAGGTCATTTTGTCGGCTTTGACCCCTTTTTTGAGTAAATTTTCCGTAAATTTTTCGGTAATGACGGCGATGCGGGTCGCCAGACCATAGGAGAATTTTTCTAAGGCTTCAAAAACATAAATAGCAAGGGGATTTCTCACTAAACCCACATGAATGGCAGCTTCCGGTAAAATATCTTGCAAACTTAAGACCGTGGGGCAGCGATACCACAGGGCGAGGAGGGCCACTACAACGGCGGCCGGCAGAGGCGGGCTTGTATACAAAATAATATCCGGTTTCCAGCCTCGAAAAGCAGCCCCAATACTGGTCAATACAAAGCTAGCATCCAGAAGAATTCGGTCTAATAGACCCGGTTGAGGGCATACCCGCACATAACAGCGTTGAATCTCTACTCCATTGCGGGTTTCCTGAACGTAAACTTTACCTTTGTACTCTGGATAGATGACACGCTGGGGATAATTGGGCATGGCGGTAATCACGCGCACTTGGTGCTCTCGTTTCACTAATCCTTCCGCCAATTCTGTGAGCAGAGGGGCGATACCAATAGGTTCAGGATGATAATTATAGGAATAGATCAAAATTTTCATAAGCATTTAAGCATTTAGGGATCCGAAAGATTGAGGATCGAGAACTCCTGATCTCTAGGGATGGGGCCAACTGGCATCAATTTCTTGGAGAACGGTTTTAAGATTCACTCCACTGAGATAGTCCACAATGCCAGCCCAGAAACTGCCGGTTCCTACCGCACTCGGCATGGCATCGGAGGCATCAAACTTGACCGTTTGGGCAGACTTGAGAATTTTGGCTTCTTTTTGACTGAGCCGATCGGGATAAGCGCTAATGTCCACCTCCCGATAAGGAGATAAATGATCCCCCAATCCCACCCAAATTCTTTGAGGTTCTGGCGTTAATAAGTAGGCAAGAAACGATCGTACCGCCGGGGTATCTCGTAAGACTCCGAGTTGTACCGCTCCGACAACAATGGGCGAAGGATCCGCTGTGGTGGTAAAGCTCGGCAACCGGAAAACGTCCACCTCCTCCAGGTTGGTTTGGGGCGGGAAAAAAGCTGAAATAAAGTTCGATTGGTTGTGGAGATAACACCCTGGTGGATTACGGAATAAGCCGAGGGGCGAATCGGCAAAGCTGGTGCTGAGTACTCCGACTTTGCCTCCTAGAACGGCTTGAGCATCTAAGGCGATCGTGCCGAAGGTTTGAAATGCTTTTTCCACCGCTGGATCGGTAAAGGGAATTTCATGGTTAAGCCAGCGATCGTAGGTCTCTGCCCCCGCTTGCCGCAGCAGAATATCTTCGACCCAATCTGTTCCGACCCAGCCCGTCGCTTCACCGCTCTCCAGCCCTAAACACCAGGGGGTTTCCCCTTCGGCAATCATCTGCTGCGTCAGGCTTTCCAAAGCTTCCCAGGTTTGGGGCACCTCATAGCCCTTGTCCTCAAAGCGTTGGGGAAGATACCAGACCAAACCTTTGAGATAGACCCGGAGGGGAAGTCCATAGGTCTGCTCGCCAATTTTTCCTAGGGATCGCCACTGCTCCGTTAAGGCGCTCGCTAAGGCCTGTTCATCCACTAAGGACTCTAAGGGAATCAGAGCATTCTCCGTGACTAAATCCTTGAGTAGCCCCGGTTGGGGAAATAGGGCCAGATCGGGAGGATTGCCCGCTGCCACCTGGAGCGGTAGAAGGGTGGTAAAGGCATCGGTTCCCTGATAATCCACCGTAATACCAGAACGATCGCTAAAGGGGGCTACAACGGCTTGAATGTCTTCAATACCTTTACCCGTCAGGGTTCCCAACATCGTAACAGTTTCCGATCTGCGCGGGTCTGTCCCCAATGCATTTTGGGGATCAGCGGGAGTGCAGGCAACCAAGCACACCGCCAGCAAGCAGGTCAGAAACCGAAATAAGAGAGAAAACTTCATGACAAGGGATAGGCAGGACACTGAATTTTGGCATACTTTCACCCGCGAGAATAGGCTCAAGGGGGCCTTCAGATATTTAGGTGTTCAAGGCTTCTGGACAAAATCGGTATAGTTACTCGGTCACGGAATGACTTTCTGGGGGCTAGTCCAGAACCGCATCGAGCAGTGGCTGGGCTCCGTAGCGAACCACATCCGTGCAGGGGAGCCCTGTTTCTGCTTGGGTTGTGGCAATGTGGGCTTGGGCCAAGCTGTCGCTGAGTCCCTGGGTGTTGAGGGCAATGCCTACCACGGGAACCGGGGGAAAGGCTCCCCCCGCCTCGGCAATACTTTCATATAACTTCACCACTGCCGCTAAGGGGGGAATGGGCACATGGGGACAATTCTGGATATGTTTACGACTCACTTGATGCACCAGGATTAAGGCTGTGGGCTGACTGCCCCGCAACAAGGGCAAGGTTGCCGTAGAAGCCGGATTGAGTAACGAACCTTGACCTTCCACAAATAGCAGATCCACCTCTGCGCCGCACCGCATCACCAGTTGCTCTACCGCCCCTGCCGCAAAGTCTACCCGCACCGCATCCAAGGGAATGCCGTCACCACTGATCATAATCCCGGCTTGGCCCGTGCCCACAAAGCGAGAGCGAATTCCCTGTTGTCGAGCACAGCGATCGAGTTCCAGGGCGGTAGACATCTTGCCCACCCCCATATCAGTGCCCACAAAGAGAACCCGCTGACAGCCCAAGGTGCGGGCTTCGGCCGTTCCCACCTTGAGTCCGTGAGGTTCGCGGCGAATATCCCAAATCCATTGATCCAGGCGCAATAAGGCTTTAAGTTCCGGATCTGAGGAGAGGGAGGTATGCAGGCCGTTCACAATGGATAAACCCGCCGCGACCGCTTGCCGAACTTCCTGGTAGTAATCGTCCGATAACTTGCCCCCGGAAGGAGCCATCCCGATCGCTAAAACGTCGGGTTGATAGACCAAACTCTCTGCCAAGGAGGCAACAATGGGAACCGGGCGATCGATTCCGGTGAGATCCTTGAGATTGGCACCGGCACAGGTGTGATCAATGGCCGCCACGATCGTTCCTTCCCGGTAGCGTAACAAGGCCAAGCCCGTTTTACCGTCCTTACCTTGAATGCCGTTGTGCAGTAACACTGCAACCCGATGCTGGGGGGTAAGCATTTAAGAGTCCTCCGCTGCGTTTGTCTCTTGAATGTGATCTAAGCGATTATTTAAAGCATTGACCGCCGCACTGAGCTGGGCTTTCAGTTCCCCAATCTCCTGATATAGCCCGTCCATCGTACTCGCCACCAAGGTACCAATCAGTCCAAATAAAATCAGTAAGGGTAACAGCGTGGCCACGATCGTAAAAAATAAAACATTAGCGACAACATCAGAACTAGGTGTAGCCACCCCTAAATCCAGCAAGCTAGTGCCCCAAATCCCCGTTCCGGCTACATATAAGCGTTCTACTAATGCCGACAACAAGCGACTGAAATAATAAATCAAACCAAATAAGATCACCGCAGCGATCGCTGCTACTGAAGTTGTAAAAAGCCGACCACGCATAGGTTAGATCCTTTTTGTACTGAGGGGATAGGAGTTCACGACATAAAGAGCATACCCTGTGCTTTAGGATTTGGAATCGGCAATTCTTAGCCTTGACCCTGCCCCAGGGCGGCCAAGCCAACATTTTAAGAAAACTTTCTGTTTGACACACCTCACTCCTCCCAAGGCTTACGTTATAGTGACTATGTTTAGCAATTGAGTTCAGGCTTTATGAATCCTACCTTGGTGCTGATGGTATTTGCCGCTATGTTTAGCGTAGCGACCCTCTTTTTTGGAACGCGGAATGGCTTTTACGATTCCGATAATTATCACGGCAATGGGTCTGCCCACTAATGTCCTACGCTTAGGCGCGTTATCAATGCAAGCTGAAGTCATTGCACCCTTAATCCTCCAAAGTAGAAAAAAATTCCCCTCCCCCGTAGGGCGGGGTGGTTGATCAGTCCTGGAAAAGCACCCAGACCAAAATTCCCCTCCCCCGGAGGGGTGCCCCTCTAGGATTTTAGGCTTCTTACTCCCCCTCCTCAGAAGTCTGAGAAGGTAGGGGTGGGTTAGACTTGGCGAGAAAAAGCCTTTCACCTCTACCCTAATTCCACACCTTAATAGAATGAGTGATTTTCCCCTATCCT